>NZ_CM000955.1:869472-1169472 GCF_000159695.1 Finegoldia magna ATCC 53516 | reverse complement strand
TAAGTCTTTCATTAGCTCTTTTATATCTCTATATGATACGAATTTTGTTGAATTTCTTATTTGATGAATTATGCATTTTTGAATTTCTGTTTTTGGATATACACTTTCTATTGCTTGGCTAAATCCTGATAAATTATCTGTTGAGACTATTAATATATCTTCTAATCCTCGTTCTTTTAATTGATTTAATACCAATAGCCAGTATTTACTTGATTCATTTTCTCCTACCCACATTCCAAGTATTTCTTTGTATCCTTCTGTATTGTATCCTAGTGCTATATATACTGCTTTTTTTACTACTATGTTATTTTCTCTTACATGATAGTGTATTGCATCTAAAAATACAAATGGATATACTTTTTCTAATGGTCTATTTTGCCATTCTTCAATAGTTGGTAGTATTTTATTTGTTATTTTGCTTACCATGGATTCTGATATTCCAAATCCATAGATTTCTTTTATGTGTGTTGATATGTCTCTTGTTGTCATTCCTTTTGCATACATAGATATTATTTGGTTTTCTATGTTTGATATGTCTTTTTGATATTTTTTCAATGCTTGTGGCTCAAAGGATCCTTCTCTGTCTCGTGGGATGTTTAGGTCTATGTTTCCGTATGATGATTTAACTGTTTTTTTACTTGATCCATTTCTTGTGTTTAATGACAGTGGTTTTTCACCATATTCATAATCTAGATGTTCATCTAACTCTGCTTTTAACATTTGTTCCATTGTGTCTCCTAGAAGATCTTTCAAAGCTTCTTGTAAATCTTGTACTGTTTCTGGTTGATATTCTTCAATTAACATCTTGGATATTTTGTTGAGTCTAGTTTCTGGTCTTTTTCTTGGCATTTTAAAATCCTCCTGATTACTATTATATCAGGAGGATTCTATACACAAACTATTTCACAGTCTCACTGTAGACAAGAAACCAATGAATATACAATAAGGATAACACATGGACGAATTCTTAAGTTTTGTCGGTAACGTCGGCTTTCCCATTTCAGTGACAGCATTTCTTCTAATCAGAGTTGAATCCAGATTAGAAGACATCAAAATCTCCATTGAAAAGCTTAACGCCATCCTCACTAACTTAAACAGATAACCTTAATTTCATATATCATTTCCTAAAATTTTTCTAACGAAACGGTAAGTCTCACACTGATGTGTACCCATAAAACTGGACACAATATTTAATTAATTAGTTGTAGTGGATGCTAACCTATATTTTGTAGGTGGCATCCATTTTGTTTTTGATTGAATTCTTTCGTTATTGTAATAATAGATGTATTCTTCTATTGCTTTAGAAAATTCTTCATAGGAGCTATAGCTCTTTTCACAGCCATAATAAACTTCATTTTTTAATCTTCCAAAGAATGTTTCCATAATAGAATTATCGTAACAATTCCCTTTTCTTGACATTGATTGTCTTATACCATGTTTTTTTAGTTCATTAACATAATATTTATGTTGGTATTGCCAACCTTGATCTGAGTGTAGTATCAAGTTATTTAATTTTGGAAATTTGCTAAATGCTTTTCTTAACATATTCGATATTTGTTTTAAATTAGGACTTAGAGATAAGTCATATGAGATAATCTCATTGCTATACATATCAAGTATTGGAGATATGTAGCATTTACCCCAAGAAAATTTAAATTCAGATACATCCGTGGTCCATTTTTGTAAAGGTCTGTCTGCTTTGAACTCTCTATTGATGATATTATCTGCAACTTTACCTATCTTTCCCTTATATGAGTGATATTTCTCTTTAGACCTTTTCCCAAATAGTTTTAGCTCATGCATGATCTTTTGAACTTTTTTATGATTTATTACATACCCTTGATTTATTAACTCCATATACACTCTTCTTACACCATATCTTCCTTTGTGCAAGTTAAATATTTCGGTTATTTTATCTGCGATAGGGCGATTCTTAACTTTTATCTTATCCACTTTATTCAGTTCAAAGTAGTATGTTGATTTTGGCAAATCAATCGCTATTAAAAGATAGTTTAGTCTGTATCCTTTTTCTTTAAGTTCTTTGACAATCGCTGCTTTTTCGCCTTGAGTTGCGCAGCGTAACGTTCTTCTCTCAAGGCGATCTCTTTTTTTATTATTTCGTTTTCTGCTTTTATATATTCATTTTCCGCTCTAAGTCTTATGAGCTCTTCTCTTTCAGATTCATTAAGTTTCCTTGGCTTATGGATATTTTTCTTTTTCATGCTTGTATTTTTAGATTTACAACCTCTCTTTCTATTTACAAGACCATTATATCCATAATTTTTATACTTGTTAACCCATGAATAAAGTTGTCCACGATTAATTCCGATTTCAATTGCTACAGAACCTATTGTGTTTCCAGCTAATACTTTGCTGACCACTTCTAGCTTTTCATCAGTTGTCCACTCGATATTATTTCCATGTTTTAAAATTTCTGGACCATGCTTTTCTTCTAACTTAAACCATTCTTTAATTGTGTCATGAAATCTCTTTTCTTTAACTCCTTCAGGTGTATTAGGCCATTTACCTTCTCTATACAACTGCACACATTCTCTTTTAAATTCATAACTATATTTCATAAAAATACCCTCCTTACTGGATGTCCAGTAAAGAGGGTACATATCACACGAGATTTGCCGTTTTTTTGTGTGTAATTTGTGTGAAATCTAAAAAAATTAAAGAAAATTTAAAGAAATTTTAAAAAAAATAAAAAAAATTTGAAAAAATAGTTGCGAATCATTATTAATTAGTGTATTATAATGATTGTTGCAAATCATTTGCATTTGAGGAGGAATTAATGATTAAAAATTTTAGAAAATTATTATTGGTTTTGGCGCTAGCTCTGGTTTTTGTGACTGCTTGTAGCAAACAAGATTCAAAAACCCAAGACACAAAACAAGAAGATACGACAAAAACTAACGGAAAGAAGACAATTTATGCGACGTTTTTTCCTGTTGCAGATTTGACTAAGATGATTGTCCAAGACAAGATGGATGTCAAGACTATTATCAAGACGAACGAAGAACCGCACTCTTTTGAACTTACTTCAGATAATATGAAGGATATTTTAAAGGGTGATTTGGTTGTTTACAATGGCGCAGGAATGGAGTCTTTCGTGGATGATTTGAAGAAATCTATGAAAGATGATGGAAAGTTTTTGGATTTGTCTAAGGGGCTAACTTTGTTGGATTCTTCAAGTGAGGGTTCTGATATGACTGCTATCAATCCTCACACTTGGCTTTCTGTAAAGAACGCTAAAAAAATGTTGAATACTATTTATGAGAAGGTGTCTTCGATTGATCCAGAAAACGAAAATTTCTATAAGAAAAATTTGGAAGAATCTACAGCCAAATTTGATTTGTTGGATAAAAAATTCGAACAGGAACTTTCTAATGTGAAGAGCAAGGATAAGTATTTCGTGGTTTCTCATGCGGCGTTTAATTATCTGGCGGACGATTATGGTTTGAAACAAGTTGCTGTGACTGGTATTTCTCCAGAGGATGAACCTACTGCGAAACAACTCAAAACTATAGCTGATTTTGTGAAGGATAAGCATATTTCTACAATATTTTTTGAAGGAAAGGCTACACCAAAAGTTGCAGAGACTTTGGCAAAAAATACTAACACGAAAACATCTACTTTGTACACTATGGAAAATCTCGATGAAAATCAAGTTGCCAAGGGATATTTGAAGCTTATGGAAGAAAATCTAAAATCACTTGTGGAAGCTTTTAATGAGTAGTGATGTAATTTCTGTCAGTGATTTATCTTTTGCTTACGACAAAAATCTGATTTTAGATAATGTGAATTTTTCCGTAAAAGAAGGAGATTTTGTCGCAATAGTTGGTGAGAATGGCGCTGGTAAGTCTACTTTGATGAATCTTATTTTGCACAATCTCAACAACTACGATGGAGAGATAAAACTTTTTGGTACAGATATAAAAGAGGATAATCATTTTAGAGATTTGGCGTATATTTCCCAAAATTCTGTTTTATCGTATAGGAATTTTCCTACTACGATTGAGGAAGCTGTGAAGATTCATTTGTCTTTTTTGAAGAAAAAGACTGATGCAAGTATATATTTAAAACAAGTGGGACTTTTTGAACACAGGAAAAAAGCATTGGATGAATTGTCTGGTGGACAACTTCAAAGGCTTGGAATTGTACTAGCACTTATAAAAGATGCGAAGATTATTTTCTTGGACGAGCCTACAAGTGGTATAGACAAGAAGTTTGCAGATGAATTTTTCCAGAATTTGTCAACTCTCAAAAATCAAAACAAAACTGTTGTCGTGATAACTCATCAGCTTGATTTGGCGAAAAAATACATTGATTATGCTATTAAAATCAAAGATAAAAAGTCAATGATAATTAATAATAACGAGATTAGTCTGTGAGGAGAATATGGATATATTTGAATACGAATTTATGCAACGAGCATTCATCGTTGGAGGGTTGATTGCAATAATACTTCCTTGTATGGGACAGGTCGTTCTATTAAAAAGGCTATCGATGATTGGAGATACACTTTCTCATTCATCACTTGCAGGACTAACTATTGGACTTGCATTGGGTTTCAATCCACTGTTGGCAGCAATCATCGCGTGTGTTTTTGCAGGACTTTCTATAGAAATTATCAGAAATAGGTTGAAATCATATCAGGAAATATCAACGGTTATAATACTTGCAGCATCCATTGGTCTTGCAGGAATATTTTCATCAATGGTCAAAAACACCAACAGCATCTCATCTTATTTGTTTGGATCAATTGTAACGATAAGTGATGAAGAATTTTACTTGGTAATAGCCGTGTCAGCTTTTGTTTTGATATCTTATAGTCTATTGTATAAGAGTTTATACTTAAGTATTTTCGATCAGAAAGCCGCTAGCATATTAGGCATTAATATAAAATTTATAAATTTTTGCGTGACATTTTTATCGGCAATAGCTATATCTATTTCAGCGAAAACAATAGGCTCACTTATAGTGTCATCACTACTTGTATTACCGAGCATTAGCGCTATGCAATACACAAAAACTTACAAGAACACACTAATTGTATCGATAATATTTTCGGTTATTTTCGTGTATTTGGGGCTTTTCATATCGTATGCATTAAACCTTAGACCGGGATCTGTAATTGTATTGTTATCAGTCGTTTGGTTGATAATTTCATTAATAATAAAGAGAAAATAGGAGTAAAAATGAAAAATAGTAATAAAAAAATAATATTGGTTGTGGTTTTATGCTCAACCATTTTAAGTTCTTGTTCACTTTTTTCTAAACCAGAAAAAAAATCAGAGCAAATAAACGAGTCTACAAAAAAAGTTGAACAAACAACTGACAGCAACAAACAATCTACAATAAAAAAAGACAAGACGACAGAAGTGCTGATAGATTCAGAAATCAAAAAAGAAGATATCGCAAAAATCGTAAAACACGGAGACCATTGGCATGTGTTTACCAAAGACGGCAGGGAAAAAATCACATACAAAGACCCTAATAAATTACAAAACACATCCAACTTAGAAATGGTCAGCGTTGTTGGTAAAAGTAGACTCAAAGGTCAAAATGTCGTTGCAATCAAAAAACACGGCGATCACTGGCATGTTTATTTACGAAATGGTGGAGAATATCTAACTTACGAAGACCCATCAGCAATGTTTCCACACATAAAAGTAGGAACATATGTAGGAAGTCACAGTGATCACAGAAAACACAATAACAAAAGAATGGATGCTAGAACAATAGCACACGAAAAACAAAAAATAAAACAAACAATTGAAAAAAATGACGAAAGAGTTATCAAAATTTTAAAACACGGAGACCATTATCACATCTACACATCAAAAGGCAATGAATTCGTGTCATACACAGACCCACGAAGCTTGTATCCAAACGCTGAGTATGGACAGTACGTTGGAACTCATGCCAACAGAAAACAAATGATTGAAAAAATCATCCAAGAAGATAGACAAAAACAAAAACAATCTTCTAAGAAAACTCTCGCTAAACAAAATTCAGACAAGCTAATAAAAGACGAAAAGCTTGTAAAAGTAGAAGACAACAAGAAAAAACACAATATAGTTAAAATTCTAAAACACGGCGATCATTGGCACATCTACACAAAAAATGGCGAAGAATTCATAACTTATGAAGATCCATCTTCCAAATATCCAGATGTAGCTGTTGGAACATATACAGGTAGTCACACACAACAACCAAGAAAAGACAACAAAGACAACACACCACAAGAAAATCTGCCTGAAAATCCAACAGACACACAACAAAACAATAAACCAGACAAAAAAGAACAACCAACAGAAAAAACAAGAGAACAAAAAATACAAGAACTAAAAATAACCAAAGTTTTGGGAAAAGATGGAACAGTAAATGAAATTAACAGATTTGACATCGTAAAAATTTTAAAACACGAAGACCACTATCACATTTACGACTCCAACGGAAACGAAGCAATAACATACACCAACCCACAAAATCTTTATCCAAATGCTTATTTTGGAAACTACGAAGGAGACCATAACAATTCACAAGACAACAATGAATTCAAATGGCCAGAAAACATCACTAAAATCGTAGACCACAAAGACCACTGGCATTTGTATAGGGGAGACGAAGAAGTCGCAGTAGTCAGAGTCAATCCAAAAGATCACTATCCAAATGCAGAATATATCAAAGACTACATCGACGTAGGAAATGTAGAAGTAGGAGATCAAGATGTATTCAACTACGACGACATAAAACCAAACAAAGTTGAGGGAATCGAAGCCGTATTAAACGACAATCTACGAAACATGACAGGATATGGAAAATTGACTGATGGAATCGCAATCATGGGAACAGAAGACAAACAAGATAACGTATTTTATTGGCTACATGGAGACCACTACCATGCACTAAGCATAAAAGACTTAGTAAAAATGGAAAAATCTGGAGCATTAAAAGGATACACAGCAAAAGATGTAGTCGCAACATTGAAATACAAGTTCCAAAACCCACAAGAAGATTTGACATACAAATCAGACTTGAATATCGAAGAAGTAATAGAATTCTTAAAATCTCACTATAAAATAAACGATGCTTCAAGAATCTTCTCAATAGGACAAGAAACTGTTGACATTTACACAAATGACACGACAAATAGTTTCCACATAAGCCAATTTGAAAAGAAAAACGGACAAATAATCTTCAAAGGACAACTTCCTCAAATACCAAGTGACGAAGAACTTGAAAAACAAGAAGAATCAGAAGAAACAGTTAATGAAACAGAAGAAACAGTTGGTGAAAAAGAAAACAGTGAGAAAACAAACGAAAATCCTGTAGAAGATAAAAAACCAGAAGAAAAGCAAGAAGAAAAACAACAAGAAAATAAAGAAGAAAATAAAAAAGAATCTTCAGAAGAAAAACAAAATCTTCCTACAGAAAATAACAAAGAAACAACTGAGAAAAATTCAGAAAACATCTAAAAAAATCGGCTCACTAAGAGCCGATTTTCTTACTTAAATATCCAAATTATTTTGCTTCTTCAAATTTGATGTTATATTCAAAATCTGCTGGATTGTAATAATCAAGAGCTTTTCCTTCTACTTCAGCGTATGGATAACCAAAGTTATTAAGTGGTTTGTCATCTTGTTTTGGTTCAAGAGTAAGATCACGACCTGTAGTTAATGCTACACGAAGTGAATCCATTCCGCCCCAATAATAATCAGCAAGTTCTTTTGTTTTTTCATCAGATTTGTCTAATTTTTGTTTCAAAACAGCTTTCAAAACATCGCCTGGATCTGCTTTTACCCAACCTTGACCTTGAAGGTAGAATTCAGACCAGCAGTGTTGACCTTTAGTCATATCATCAGAAGCTTTCTTGCTCATTCTTACACCGAAGATTTCACGTGCAGGAACGCCAGCAGCTCTACACAAAGATACGAAAACTGAGTGGATATCAGTACATTTTCCTTGTGGATGATCCAATAATTTTTCAACTTCACCAGTACCGCAACCTTTTACAGATTCGTTACGATTCATATTAGCGATAGTCCAATCGTAGATTGCTTTTACCTTGTCCAAATCAGTAGTCTTGCCTTCAGTGATTTTGTCAGCAAGTTCTTTTACTTTACCATCAACAGGCATCATGCTGTTTGGTTGCAAGAATTCCTTAAGTTCATCCTTTTTAGCTTGGTCTTCTTTTTCAGTAAGTTCTCCTCTTTTGATTTCCTTACGTTCAGCATCAAAAGATAGTGAAACCTTACGATCAGTAGCTTCATTGTCCCATTCAACGTAAAGCATCTTGTTACCTAACTTGTCAGTAGTTTGTTGTTGCTTAGCGTGAGCTTCATCCAAATCCACCTTAACGTTAGAAATCTTTTGGTATTCTGAATCTTGTGGAATTGGTAACCATAATTTTACAGATTTACCCTTTTCGTATTTTGACAAATCAACATTTGTTGTTAAAGTTCCTTTTCTTTCTGCGAAGTTTTCTTCTTTCTTTTCTTCGTCTTTTTTAACTTCTACCTTATTAGTGTCTTCTTTTGCAGTTTCTTCCTTCTTAGTTTCAGTAGTTTCTTGTGAGTTATTCTTAGCACAAGCTGATAAACTAACCACAAATACTAATAAAAGTAAAATTTTTAATGCTTTTTTCAAAAAAACATCCCCCTTTATATTTTTTTACATAAAATTAGGCAATATGTAAAATATTGCCCAATTAAATATCTTATTTAGCTGCAGAACCTTCGATTTTATATCCTGCATCCATCCAAGCAACAATTCCGCCTGGGTGACGATATACATTTGTAAATCCAGCTTCTTTTGCGATAACTGCGCCGATATCACTTCTAGCACAACCAACAAAACCACAGTATACAACAACAGTTTTGTTTTTGTCTTCGCCCAAAGCTTTCAAGAAAGCTTCTTTTTGTTCTGGTTTCAATTCGTCTGCTTTCATAGGCAATTCAGCATTTACAGCGCCAGGAATTCTGTTTTTGTCAAAAGATTTAGCAGGCATAGTGTCCACTATAACCATGTCTTTCTTTTGGTCAATCCATGAATTCAAATCTTCTGTAGATACAAGTTCATAACCACCCTTGTTAACAGCTTTTACAAGTTTCATACTTGCAGTTTCAATTTTTTGTTCGTTACCGTCTTTTGCAGTTCCAGGACCTTTTGCAGCTCCAGGAGCAGCTTTTTGGCAACCAGTTGCCAAAATCAAAATCATGGCAAACAATGTCAAAGCTTTAATGAATTTCTTCATTATGTAATACCTCCTAAAATATTCTATATACTTATTATATCGTAAAATTTGAGTTTTATTTATTGAAATAATTTATAAATGGGCTGTTTTCAGGGTAAATTTGTGTCATTTTCTATAAATGACATACAATTACTAGATTTTTTATACAAATAATCTATTTCCGATTATGATATACTATATTTAATTTAACGTTTTACTATCAATTTCCCAAGGAGGATTTATGTATATTTTAATCGTGGCAATTGTGCTTTTGTTGGCGCTTTTGGCTGTTAAATTTTCAAATAAATACGGTATTCCGTCGTTTTTATTGTTTATTATTTTGGGAATATCGTTTAATTTTTTTGGGAAAGATTTCAATAATTACAGGTTTGTGGACGAATTTTCAAGCGTCGCGCTTTTGATTATTATGTTTTACGGTGGTTTCGGTACAAATTTGAAAATGGCAAAACCAGTGACAACACAGGGAGTTATCATGGCAAGTGCAGGTGTTGTGTTGACATCTGTTCTTACGGGAGCTTTCTGTTATTTTGTACTTAAAATCAGTTTCGTGGAATCCATGCTTTTGGGATCCGTTGTAGGTTCCACGGATTTTGCTTCGGTGAGTTCGATTTTACGAAGCAAGAATTTGAATCTCAAATATTCCACTGCATCAATGCTTGAGATTGAAAGTGGTTCCAATGACCCGACAGCTTACACTATGACTATGATTTTCTTGTCGATTTTGATGGGGTCTAAGACTTCTGTGTTCAAACTGATTTTGCTTCAAGTTGGTATCGGGCTGTTGATTGGTTTTTTGATGGCGAAATTGACCGAAAAATTGATTTTCAAGATAGATTTCTCACAAGACGGTCTGTTTACTGTTCTGATTATTTCCTGTGCACTTCTAACCTTTGCGATTAGCAAGAATTTGGGAGGAAATGCGTTCTTGTCAGTGTATGTTTTGGGAATTATGATTGGGAATTTGGAATATTATAGGAAGAAAGAGGTTGTGTTCTTCTTCGACGGTTTTTCGGGAATAATGCAGATTGGTTTGTTCTTTTTGCTGGGACTTTTGGCAGATCCTAAAAGCATCGTGAAGGCTGTTCCTGTGGCTTTCTTGGTGATGGTTTTCATCACAATTATTGCGAGACCATTGGCAAGTATTTTGCTTTTGAAACCATTTGGCTACAAGAAAAATCAGCTCATCGTAATTTCTGCGGCGGGTTTTAGAGGAGCGGCTGCGATTGCGTTTGCGATTATGGTTATAAATAGTAACGCAAAGTTATCTGTGGATTTGTTCCACATAATTTTCGTGATTTGTCTGTTGTCTTGTTTAATTCAAGGATCACTTTTCCCGATTATTTGTAAGAAAACTGATATGATTGATCCTGACGATACTGTTCTTAAAACTTTCAATTATTACAGTTCTAAAAGCGATGTTGGTTTTATCGAAACTAAAATAAATGAGCACAGTGAACTTGTAGGAAAAAAGGTTAGCGAGATTGGGCTTCACTTCGATATAATTGTTGCAAAAATTATAAGAGATAACAAACTTGTAGTTCCACGTGGTGATACTGTGATTTGTGTAGATGACACTGTTGTAATTGGCGGTAAATCTTATTTTGATCCTACAGGTTACGGTTTGGTTGAAATCACAATTAGCGACAAAAACAACTGGAATGGCAAGAAGTTAAAGGATATCGATATGATTGACACAGAACTTGTGGTTATGATTCAATCAAAGAACGGCGAAATCATCGTTCCTTCGGGCAATGTTACGCTTAATGTTGGGGATAAGTTGATTATTCTAAAAGAAACGGTAAGATTGTAAATATTTTGTTAATTGTGAACATTTGATATAAACTCTGATATAATAATAAAATAATTACATTTTAAGGAAGGATTTTATGATAGATTTTTTGATTCAAAAATTTGTTAAAAATTACGAAGACACGCAAAGCTTCACGACGCGTAGATCATACGGGAATTTGAGCAGTGCTGTGGGATTGTTCATTAACTTATTTTTGTTTTCTACTAAACTAATAATAGGATTACTCACTAATTCCATAGCGATAATGGCTGATGCTATCAACAATTTATCGGATTGTTTCAGTATTATTCTGATGGTTTTAAGCTTTAGTATGAGCACTAAACCCGCCGATGAAAAACATCCGTACGGTCATTCACGATTGGAGTACATCTTCTCGTCATTGATTACGATTTTGGTCATTTACATCGGGGTGAAATTGGTCGTCGCATCATTCAAGAAGATTATTCATCCGGAAATCATCACATTCAACATATATTCGTTGATTGTCCTAATAGTGGCGATTGTGGCGAAGTTCTGGCTAAGCAAATTTTACTACAAAATTTCCAAGAAAATCGACTCGGATTTGTTGATGGCAACATCTGTGGATTCAAAAAGCGACTGTATATCCACATCCATCGTACTTATATCTGTCGTAGTATTCAAATTGACGCACCTTAACATCGACGCATACATCGGACTTTTGGGTGGTGTTATCATCATCAAAAACGGATACGAAATGATAACTGACACTGTGGATAAACTTTTAGGAACAGGTGCATCTAGAAAATTCGAGCGTGAAATCATTGATTTCATCACATCATACGACGGTATTTACGGAGCACACGATTTGAGAGTTCACGATTACGGTCCAGGTCACATATTCATAACTGTGGATGTGGAAGTGAACAGCTCCGAAGAATTCATCAAACTTCACTCGTTGGCAGACCAAATCGAGAGAGATTTGATAGAAAAAAAGGGCGTGTATTCGACGATTCACATGGATCCGTTGGCAGTAAACAATCCGAAAGTTCAAAACTTGCACGAAATTGTCGAGAAAATCATCACCGATGTTAACGATAAATGGATATTGAACGATTTTAGGATTTGTCCGAAAAAAGAAGGCGATGAGATGATTTTTGACATCAGAGTAGATATAGATGAGAAAATGGAAGACAAGGAAATAGTCGATATTGTGAAAGGCAAAATCCTATCGCAAATCACTGACTACAAGCCAATCATAGCGATTACAAGAGGATATCAAAGAAGAAACTTTTATTAAAATGAAAAACATTAAACGAATTTACGATAAAAACCCACTCAAATTCATACTTGAAGTTTACGCAGTGTATTTGGTGTGGTTTTTTGCAATGGAAAAAATACCCAATAGAAATTATCACATAGTATATTCGAAACTGGACGATTACATTCCTTTTTATAAACCAGCGATACTTATGTATTCGTCGTGGTTTTTGATGTTGGTTATACCATTTGTGTATCTATTAAAGAGAAAATCATACGATAATATGTACAACATAATCATTCCGATGTTTTTGGCGATGTACATATCTTTGATAATTTATGTGATATATCCGACAGCACTAGACATCAGAGTGACAGACATCACTGGAAATGATATTTGTGCGTGGATAATAAAAGGAATTCACAAGATAGACCCGCCGAATAACGTGTGCCCAAGCATTCACGTATCGACAACCGTGATAATCGACAATCAATTCAGAAAAATACTGAAAAATAACGGAAAACTCAAGGTATTGTTCGTGTTGTGGGACGTTGGAATCTGCGTAAGCACAATGCTTGTCAAACAACACAGCATCATCGATGTGATATGTGGAATTATCCTCGCACACGCTATACTTTTCGTATTCAACAAAAAACAAAAATTTATTAATCATGTTTTGTAATTTTACAGAATGTGATTTTTTATTGGAATTAATGTTTTATTTATTCTCAAAAAATTTTCTAAACACTGTGCACTTAATTGTTTGCAAAAGTTTTCTAATAATATATAGACAAGAAAATTATTGTTTTGCTAGACGGATATTTTATCTGCATTGTGAAAACATTTAATTACTAAGCAAACATAGATTTATTAAGAACTTAATAAAAAAATTAAAACAAAAAATAAATTTCTTTTATCAAATAAGTCTTTAATTTTATAGATAATTAGAGTGATTAGAACTCTTAAAATGATATATCTGTTTGTTTTCTGTTTGTTTATAGAAATATTATTAAGAAAAAAATTAACGAATTTGTATTGACTTTTTAGTATTTTGTGCTAAGATTTAAATTATAAGAGACAAAAAACTTAAATAAGAGATTTAAAAATAACAATTTGACAGAAGAATAGAAACCTTTTCAAAAAGAGAATTGATTACAACTACGTACATAAAAGTTTATGACGCTTACACTTAAAAATGAAAAGGTTTATTCAGTGGTAGTAATAAGTTTCACTTATTCATTATAATTTTAAAAAAAGAAAAGGGGTATTTATGAAAAGTAAACTAAGCTTATTGCTTGCAATCATTATTTGCATTACAGCCTTTAGCGGATGCTCAAATAACGGTAATGATGCTGGCGATAAAGAAACACTAACAGTTGCTACGAGTGGAGATGCGATTTCACTTGATCCAGTATCCACAAACGACAACCAATCTAGTAATGTTATGTCTCAAATTTATGAAGGATTGGTAGAAATTGGAGAAGACAACAAACCAAAACCATTGTTGGCAGAAAAGATTGATCAAAAAGATGATGTTACATATACAATTCATCTTAAGAAAAATGTAAAATTCCACAATGGAGAAGAAATGAAGGCAAATGATGTAGTTTTCAGTTTGAAAAGGGCTGTTGATGCACCGAATGTAAAGCATTTGTTTAACAGTATTGATAAGGAAAATGTAAAAGCAATTGATGACTACACAGTTGAAATGAAATTGAAAGAACCATATGCTGGTATTATTTACTCGTTATGTCACCCAGGTGCATTTATTTGCAACGAAAAAGCTGTTAAAGAAGGCGGAGACAATTATAAAATGAATCCTGTAGGAACAGGATCTGTTAAATTTGTTTCTTGGATAAAAGCAGACAGTGTAGTAATGGAAAGATTTGATGATTACCACGGTGAAAAAACACAATATAAAACATTGAAATTTAGAGTAATTCCAGAACCTACTAACAGACTTGTAGAATTAGAATCTGGCGGCGTAGATATATCTTATGATATAGCTCCAAATGATATTTCTAAAGTAACAGAAAATACTAATCTAAAATTAGTTAGAGGACAAGATTATGGTACAACTTATTTAGGATTTAACTGTCAAAAGAAACCATTTGATAATCCAAAGGTTAGAGAAGCTATTTCTTATGCTGTGGATATGGAAGGAATAATTAAGGCGGTATTCTTAGGAGTTGGTAAAACTGCAACAAGTCCAATGCCACAAACTTTGAAGTTCTCGGTTGCAGATCAAATTAAACCAAAAACTAGAGATGTAAATAAAGCAAAACAATTATTAAAAGAAGCTGAATTTGAAAAAGGGTTCAAAACAAGTCTTTCTACTAATGAAAAGAAAGAGAGAATTGATATGGCGACAGCAATTAAAGAACAATTAGCTGAAGTAGGAATTGATTGCTCAATAAATGTTCTTGAATGGTCTGCATTTAATGATTTATTGAAAAATGGAAAACAAGATATGTTTGAAATTGCATGGATTGCAGATACTCCAGACCCTGATAGTTTCATGTTCCCATGCTTCCATTCATCAGCAGCTGGTGAAGGTGGTAACTACTGTTATCTAAAAGACCAAGAAATGGATAAACTATTAGAAGATGCTAAGAAAGAAAATGATGAAGCAAAAAGAGCTGAATTATACAAAAAAGCTCAACAACATGCAATTGATATTTCTGCTTGGGTTCCAGAATACAACGGAGAACTTCTAGTAGGACATAAAAAAGAAATTCAAAATTTCAAAGTATCTCCATTTGGATGGTATAAATTGCAATTAGTTAAAAAAGCAGAGTAATTTTATTAAAGAGGGCAATGCCCTCTTTAATAAAATATGAAAACAAGTAAAGGACATAATAATGATTAAATACGTTATAAAAAGAATATTTTATTTGATTCCGGTTGTAATAGGGGTAAGTTTTATAGTCTTTTCACTTTTATATATAACTCCTGGGGATCCAGCTAGAAACGCACTTGGTCCAAGTGCATCAGAACAGGCTGTTAAACAACTCAGAGTTGAAATGGGACTTGAAGACCCTTTTATACAACAATATTCTAGGTACTTAAAAAACTTAGTTACTAAGTTTGATTTAGGTAAATCATATATTACCAAATCTCCTGTTACTAAAGAAGTAATGAGCAGAGCATCAGCTACTTTTAGATTAGCAGTATTGGCGATTACATTTGCTGTAATTTTAGGAATACCAATAGGAATTATTTCAGCTATCAAACAATATTCAATATTTGATAACATAACTATGATATTTGCACTAATAGGTATTTCAATGCCGGTATTTTGGTTAGGGCTATTGCTTATAATGTTATTCTCTGTTAAGTTGGGTTGGCTTCCATCATCTGGATTTACAACGGCTAAACAAATGATATTACCAGCAATTGCACTTGGTTCACAATCGGTATCGGTAATTACGAGAATGACTAGATCTTCAATGCTTGAAGTAATAAGAATGGATTATATAAGAACAGCAAGAGCAAAAGGTCAAAGAGAAAATAAAGTTATATGGCGACATGCACTTGGAAATGCATTGATACCTATTATAACAATAATTGGTATACAATTTGGTCAATTAATGGGTGGGGCGTTAATGACAGAAGTTATTTTCTCAATACCTGGTATAGGAAGACTAATGGTAGATTCTATTAAGATGAGAGATGCTCCTATGGTATTAGGATGTGTGCTATTTGTCGCAATTACATTTAGTATTGTAAATTTAATAGTAGACTTACTTTACACATTCGTCGATCCAAGAATTAAAACTAAGTACGTATAGGAGTGAGCATTATGGAAAAGAATTTAAATAACAATCTTAGTAATAATTCAGAAAATACAACTAAGCAAAATAGAACTAAAAGAGGTAGATTCAAAAAATTAAAAGATATCTGGAAAAGGATGAAGAGAAACCATCTTGCAATGGTTGGTTTATTTATCATAATAGCGCTAATATTTGTAGCGATTTTTGCAGATAAGATTGCACCTTACGGATTTTCTGAACAAAATTTGAAAAATCAATTTGCACCTCCAAATTCAAAGAATTTATTTGGGACTGATGACTTAGGTAGAGATATCTTCAGTAGAGTTGTTTATGGTTCAAGAATATCCTTAAAAGTAGGTTTCATATCAGTTGGAATTGCGCTCGTACTAGGAACAGCAATAGGTGCTGTTACAGGATATTTTGGCGGAAAAATCGATAACTTTTTCATGAGATTTATCGATATTCTTCAATCTATTCCAGATATTTTGTTGGCCATAGCTATATTAGCAGCCTTAGGACCAGGACTTGCAAATTTAATGATAGCAGTAGGTATTGCTTCTATTCCTGGATATGCTCGTATAGTTAGAAGTTCTGTACTATCAATAAGAGATCAAGAATTTGTAGAAGCCGCAAGAGCCGAAGGATCATCAAATTTCAGAATAATTTTTAAGCACATTCTGCCTAACTGTATGGCACCCATCATTGTACAAGCTACTCTTGGTGTTGCCTATGCGATTATTAATGCTGCAGGATTGAGCTTTATTGGGCTAGGCTTGGAACCTCCAACACCGGAATGGGGAGCTATGCTTTCAGCTGGAAGATCATTTATCAGAGACCATATGCATATGACGTTATTCCCGGGATTAGCTATCGTTATAACAATATTTGCGTTGAATGTATTGGGTGATGGCTTAAGAGATGCCTTGGATCCGAAATTAAAGAGATAGGGGTATTATATGGAAAAATTACTAGACATAAAAAATTTAAGCGTAGAATTCGATACAGATTCAGGATTGGTAAAAGCGGTTAACAATCTTAATTTATCAGTAGATAAAGCACAAACATTGGGGTTTGTAGGTGAAACGGGAGCAGGAAAAACTACTACTGCTCTTGCAATTATGAAATTAATTCAATCTCCACCGGGGAAAATAACTTCAGGTGAAATATTCTTCGAAGGTAATGATTTATTAAAAGTTAAAGAAAAAGATATGTTTCATATTAGAGGGAATCAAATATCTATGATATTTCAAGATCCTATGACTTCATTGAACCCTATAATAACTGTTGGAGATCAGATTAGAGAAGTTATTGGACTTCATGAAAAATTAACTAAAGAAGAAATCACAAAGAAAACTGAAGAAATGTTGGAATTAGTTGGTATCAGAAAAGAAAGAATTAACGATTATCCACATCAATTCAGTGGGGGAATGAAGCAAAGAATCGTAATAGCTATGGCATTAGCTTGTAACCCTAAATTACTTATAGCAGATGAACCAACAACAGCGTTGGATGTTACTATACAAGCTCAAGTTATGGAACTTATGAAAAGTCTTAAAGAAAAATACAATACATCAATGATTTTAATTACACACGATTTAGGTGTAGTTGCAGAAATATGTGATGTAGTATCAGTAGTATACGCAGGAACTATTGTGGAAACTGGTTCAGTAAAATCTATTTTTACTAATCCTAAGCATCCATATACAATTGGGCTATTTAATTCAATCCCTTCACTTGATGAGGATGTTGAAAAATTAAAAGTAATACCTGGATTTACTCCTGATCCATCAGACTTACCTAATGGATGTTGTTTCCATCCAAGATGCGCTCATTGCATGGAAAAATGTAAGGGTAAAATTCCTCCAATGTATGAGGTAGAGGAAGGACATTTTGTTGCTTGCTATTTGTGTGAAGATAAATTAGGAGAAGAAGATGGAAAATAAAGCATTATTAGAAGTAAAAAATCTAAAAAAATATTTTCAAACAAAAAGAGGAATGCTCCACGCAGTTGATGATATAAATATCAGTATAAAAAAAGGAGAGACATTGGGTCTCGTTGGAGAATCTGGTTGCGGGAAATCTACTGCCGGAAGGGCAATTTTAAGACTTCACGAACCGACATCAGGAGAAATCCTTTTAAACGGTGAGAATGTATTAAAATATAAAACTAGGTCTGAAATTAATAAAATGAGACAGGAAATGCAAATCGTATTTCAAGATCCATATTCTTCATTGAATCCTAGAATGAATACATTTGAACTTATTTCAGATCCACTAATAGTTAATAAAATCACTAAAAACCAAGATGAATTAGAAAATAGAGTTTATGAAATGATGGAAATAGTAGGATTAGAAGAAAGACTAGCAGGATCTTACCCTCATGAATTAGACGGAGGAAGAAGACAAAGAATAGGGATAGCGAGAGCACTTATACTTAGACCTCAGTTTATCGTTTTAGATGAGCCGGTTAGTGCACTCGATGTAAGTATACAAGCCCAAATTTTGAATTTAATGGATGAACTACAAGATAGATTGTCTTTAACATATTTATTTATCTCTCATGATTTAAGCGTTGTTAAACACATTTCAGACAGAATAGCTGTAATGTATTTGGGTAAAATTGTTGAATTGACTGATTATAAGAGAATATTTAGTGATCCATTACATCCGTACACAAAAGCATTGTTATCTGCGATACCTATTCCAAAATATGGATTAAAAAGAGAAAGAATTATACTAAAAGGAGATGTTCCAAGTCCAATAGATCCTCCAGAAGGGTGCAGATTCTGTGGAAGATGTCCTTATAAAATGGATATATGTGAGAAAAAAACACCAGAGCTTACCGAAATAGACGATAATCATTTCGTAGCGTGTCATCTTTATAATAAGTAAATATTATAATTTCTCCTTATCGAAAAGAGTCGACCATTAAATATGGTCGTTTCTTTTTGTTCGCACACGCGATACTTTTCGTATTCAACAAAAAACAAAACACAGCCTCATCACTAATTTAGTGACAGGCTGTGTTTTTTGGTTTGTAGAATAATTTATTTGTTTGAAACTGGAAATACAAAAGATAATATCATTAAAATCGCAAACGCGAAAATTGATATAACATTGATTATAACATGCAATAGTCTGAGATTTTTGTTGGATATTTGATTTCTTAGCGCCAAATTCAAAATAGCAAACGGAATCAAATACAATAAACAGAATCCTTGTTGACCGAATCCATCAAAAAATATCAGTCCGATTAATACAATAATTTGTGCTAAATAAGACAAAGGTATTAATAATTTCTTCATAAAATACTCTCTAGTCTTTCAATATAGATTCAGTTATTTTCAAAAATCTCTTCCAAATAAGAGCAAATATCACAAAATTCACTGCGGCTTGGACTGAGTTTGGAAGAATTGTAGCGATTGCCGTTTTGTTTCCGTAAAGAATTACAGATGTGAAGTAATATCCCACAACCATCACCAATTCACAGATAACTCCCGAAGTTAGAACTGTGGATGTTTTTTGATTGTTGATTTTTTTCAAGAACAATCCCATTACAAGCGCCATTAAACCTTTGACTACGAATGTAAACGGGGCAAACGCTGCATACCCAAGCAACAAATCTGCCAAGCTTGAGCCAAACGCAGCGGCAATCATTCCGATAACTGGTCCAAATGCGACAGTGGATAATAATATAATGAAGTCTCCAAGATTAACGTAACCCATCGCAGGTGACACAGGAATTTTGATTACCATTGTAAAAAACGTTGTAAGTGCGATGAAAATCGCAGCTGTAGTTATTTTTCTAGTGTTCATTTAATCCTCCTCCAATATATTATAGAGTATTTATGTGGTGGTTAATAGTAACAAATTCTGAAAAATTTATGGTAACAGATTTGATAATAAAATTTGTTTGAAAAAATATTTTTGAAAAATAATGTAACAAACACGCTGATTTTACACATTATTATTCAATTAAATAATAAAAAAACAATGAACAATAAATGTTATCAGTAATTCGTTCAAATAAAACGACTTAATTTTCAAAATGAGTAGATTATTCTCTTTATTTTGATGAAAACGATAGAAGTATATTTATAAAATACTAATTTCAAAATTAGTTTGACATTTACTATTTTGTTAAGTAAAATTATCTTATGAGCAAAAAGCAATTATTTTGCCGTTTTTGCGTATAAAAAAGTAGGAGGGAAATATGAAACCATATTCCAAAAAGTTTTTGGCTGGTGTGTTATTGTTTTCATTAGTATTGCCGAGTGCAACGACATTCGCAACTAATCAAACAGATAGCACTACATATGCCAAACTTCAAGAACAAGGCGTAAAGGCAGACCAACAAGTCAAAGTAATCGTAGAAACTAGTGACAAGGCTGCTATCGAAAGAGAACCAAACGTAAAGAGCGCGAGATTCTCAAAAGCTGTGAAGGCATCTGAAGCAGAAGTAAAGAAAACTTCAGAAAATATCAAAACTAAACTTAATAAAGAAAACGTTAAAGTTGACAAAGAAGATGAATTTTCTGCAGTTATCACAGGTTTCTCAGCAAAAGTTAAAGCAAAAGATATCGACAAATTGAGAAAACAACCAGGAGTTAAAAAGGTCACAACTCAAATGAAGGCTGAAAGACCAAAAGGAGGAGCATCTCCAAACTTGGCTTCAGCTCCAGGAATGATTAAGGCAGATACTTTATGGGATCAATACACTTTCTCAGGACAAGGAATGTTAATTAGTATTATAGATACTGGTGTAGATCCTTCTCACAAAGATATGCAAATGATTGATGCTTCAGAAGCTAAATACAAAAATGAAGATCAAGTAAACAAAGTTATTAAAGAAAATGGATTAAAAGGACAATGGCACAGCAAAAAAATTCCTTATGGTTACAACTACGCTGACGAATCACAAGAAATCAGAGATTCTGGAATCGGTGGATACCACGGAATGCACGTAGCTGGTATAGTTGCTGCAAATGGTGACACAAAAAATGAAGGAGTAAAGGGAGTAGCACCAAACGCACAATTATTAGCGATGAAGGTATTCAGCAACGATGCATTAGTATCTACAGTTTACGAAGAAGTATGGTTGAAAGCGATTGACGATTCAGTAAAACTTGGCGCAGACGTATTGAACATGAGTTTGGGAATGGGTTCAGGTTACAGTAGAGAAGGCGTGTCTCCTACTAACGAAGCATTCAATAAAGCAAAGAAAGCCGGAGTTGTATGCGCAGTTGCCATGGGTAATGACCGTGTTACAAACTGGGGCGGCGAAGGTAAGACTAACTTAGCGATAAACCCTGACTTTGGTACTACAGGACACCCTGCAGTTGCAGAGCCATCTTATGCGGTAGCATCAATGGAAAACACAAAAATGAGAGGAAGAGTTGTAGAAGTTGAAGGACAACCTGACATCTCAGCAGGTACTGCAGAAGGCGAAAACGAAAAGACAACAACAGGAAAGCTACCTTATGTTTATGTTGGATTAGGAAATACTGAAGAACAATACAATGGACAAAAAGTAGATGGTAAAATCGTACTTGCAGAAAGAGGAGAAGGATCCTTTAATGACAAAGCTCAATTAGCTAAATCACTAGGTGCAAAGGGTATCGTAATTTTTAACTCTGAAAAAGGTAATCAATTATCTTTCATGTCTGGAATGGAAGATAAAAATTTCCCTTCAGTATTTATTAGCCATGAAGATGGAAAAAATTTAATTGAATTATTAGGTAAAAACTCAAATCAACAAATCAACATCACTAAAGTACATTCTGTTAAGAATCCAAAAGGTGAACAAATGAGTGAGTTCTCATCTTGGGGAATCACACCTGATTTGAGATTGAAACCAGACATCGCAGGTGTTGGTGGACAAATCTACTCAACAATAAATGAAGATAAATACACTACAATGAGTGGTACTTCAATGGCAACTCCACAAGTTGCAGGTGCAAGTGCATTAGTAATGCAAAGATTGTACAAAGATGGTTGGTTAGTTAGAAAAGATGGAAAACCAGACCCAATCCAAGAATACTTGACAGTTTTGGTAATGATGAACACAGCAACTCCTGTAGAAGACACAGAAGTAAAAGGCGCTTCATTGTATACTCCAAAACAACAAGGTGCAGGTCTTGTAAACCTTGAAAATGTAGTTAAGACAAATGCAACTGTTACAGCTACAGGTGGAAAAGATACAAAAGAAGACGGTAAATTAGAACTTGGAGAAGTTGGAGAACAATTTAATGCAAAATTCAAATTGAAAAACTACTCTAAAAAGGACATC
Organism: Finegoldia magna ATCC 53516; assembly: GCF_000159695.1. Taxonomy (NCBI): domain Bacteria; kingdom Bacillati; phylum Bacillota; class Tissierellia; order Tissierellales; family Peptoniphilaceae; genus Finegoldia; species Finegoldia magna. Next base: position 1,147,116 of record NZ_CM000955.1, on the reverse strand, counting down.
ACATTTACAGCAAGATACATCTCATTAAAAGATGAAGTAAAAGATGGAAGATACACAGAACATTCATCTGTAGCAGAAGAAAAAACTTTAACAGACGTTACAGTACCAGCAGGAAAAGAAGTAGAATACACTGCAACAATATCTACAAAAAATATTGACAAGAATCAATTTGCACAAGGATATGTAATGTTCGATTCAAAAACTAATCCTACACTTTCAGTTCCATACACAGGATTCAAAGGCGATTGGTCAGAACCTCAATTCTTGGACAACATGCCTGATTTCAGTAAAGATGTCAACTACAAACCAATAGTATATCCTGATGGTGGAATAGATAAAACAGGTTTTATGAGAAGACAACAAAAAGGTGGATGGAACTACTGGAACGCTTGGAATGTCGATGGCAAACCAACTGTATTCGTTAATTCATTAGGAAAAGATGAAGGAATGAATAATGAAGTTGCACCAGTAATCACAATCATGAGAAACGCTCTTGATGTAAAATACGACATCTTAAATAAAGATGGCAAAGTATTGAGAAACTTATTCATCGACCCAATTCTTCTAAAAGTAAATGGATTGTACAAAGGTGGAGATAGTCAATACAGATTCGAATACGTTCCTGGTGGAGCTGCTTGGGACTTCAAAGACATGAACGAAAAATTGGTAGAAGAAGGAGAATACATCTATCAAATCAAAGGTCATGTAGACTACAAGAATGCTAAGGAACAAAAATACCAATACAAGATATTGTTAGATAATACAGCACCAACATTAACTTATAAATACAACAAAGAAAAAAGAGAAATAACTGTAATTGCAAAAGATAACTTAGCAGGCGTATTTAGCGTAGGATATGAAAACACTAAAACTGGTCAATGGTATGAACAACAAGTTCGAGAAGATCATAGATTCGATGATATTGGAATAGTAAGAGATTACAAGTATACATTCAAAATAGCTGAAGGATTTGACTTGTCTAACCTTAGCATTTACGCTTGGGATAACTCAAGAAATGTCGCTGGAAAAGATATTGATACAGGAGTAACTTCTAACATTGAAATCAAACCAATAGAATTGAAAGTAAATGATCCAATTCCAGGATTGGAAAAAATCAAAGAACACATCGTTGGATTACCAAAAGGTGCAGAAGTTAGTATCCTAAATGATGAAGATAATATTAAATCTACAGAAAATTCTGGTGAATTTGGAATTAGAGTATCTGTAAAGATTGGCGATATGGAAACATATTACTGGATTCCAGTTATCGTAAAAGGTGAAGAAAAACCAGAAGAACCTGAACCAGAAAAACCAGCAGAAAAAGATTTAACAGTATACAATTTACCTGTAATCAAGGTTACAAATCCAGACTATTATCAAGCATTTGGTAAACACGAAGACAAAGAAAACCCAGAATCTTACAAGAAGATTCACGTACAAGGTAATGTAACTCATATTGATGAGTTAAATGAATTGACATTAACTATCACAAAAGATGGTAAACAAGTTGAAGGAACTGAAGTACAAAAGATCAAATCTAAGAAAGAAGGAGATAGCAATTACTCATTCGACCACGAATTAGATATCTCTGGATTAGAAGATGGATTTGTTTACGAATTGCAAATCAATGCTATAGGCAAGAATATTCAAGGACATAAGTTCGAAGATACTATCATCAGAAGAATCAGAAAAGACTACGTTGCTCCAGAAATTAAATACACTGTAGAACACAAAGATGAAAAAGCTCCAATGGCTAAGATTAAAGTAAATGGTCATGAAAACATGACTTATTTGGAAATGTATCTTAACAATTCAATGCTTTCAAGAATAGACAAGACTTGGGATAACTTTGAACTTAAAGGAGGCGTTGACGGAGAATTTGAAATAGAAGTTCCATTGGAAATCGGCGAAAACACATTCCAAATCAAAGCAAACGACGATGCAGGAAACGAAACAATTGAAGACGTTGTAATCAATAGAAAAGATCCTAACGCAAAAGATCCTGCTAATACAAAAGAATTGGCAGACAATATGTTGAAAGCAAAATCAATCGTATCAGTTCCAGAAAAATACGATGTAACTGATGAACAAATAGCTGAACTTAACAAATTAATCGAAGAAGCAAAAACTGCTATTACCGAACAACAACCACAAGACAAGGTTGATGAAATTAACGACAAATTAAAAGAAGTATTAGCTAATATCAAAGAAAAAGAAGTTAAGAAAGTTGATAAGAAAGAACTTATCGGTCAAAAAGATGATGCACAAGACTTGTTAGACAAGAAAGAAGTTAAATTAACTGACGAACAAGAAAAAGCATTGCAAGATTTGATCAAAAAAGCTGATGATTTAGTTAAGAAAGAAGATGCAACTCAAGAAGAAGTTGACAAATTAGCTAAAGAAATCAAAGATGAAATAGCTAAAATTAAAGAAGCTGGTAAAGAAGATCCAGCAAAACCAGGTAAAGAAGATCCAACAAAACCAGGCAAAGAAGATCCAACAAAACCAGGTAAAGAAGATCCAACAAAACCAGGCAAAGAAGATCCAACAAAACCAGGTAAAGAAGATCCAACAAAGCCAGGTAAAGAAGATCCAACAAAGCCAGGTAAAGAAGATCCAACAAAACCAGGTAAAGAAGATCCAACAAAACCAGGTAAAGAAGATCCAACAGAACCAGGCAAGGAAAATCCAACAAAACCAGGCAAAGAAAACCCAGCTAACCCTGGCACAACAACACCAAGTGTACCTGGCACAACAACACCAAGTGTACCTGGAACAACAACACCAAGCGTACCTGGAACAACAACTCCAAGCGTACCTGGAACAACAACTCCAAGCACACCAGCTGAACAACCAAAAGCTACAACAAGAGTTGCAGGAGTTGACAGAATCAACACAGCAGTAGAAGTATCCAAGAAATACTACAACTCAGCTGACACAGTAATCGTAGCAAACTACGAAAAATTCGCAGACAGCTTATCAGCATCAGCATTATCAAAAGCATTAAAAGCACCAATCTTGCTAGTACAAAAAGATCAACTAGATTCAGTAGTAGCACAAGAAATCAAGAGATTAGGCGCTAAGAATGTAATCGTAATAGGTGGAGACCACTCAGTAGATAAAGCAAAAGACAGCCTAGCAAAATACAACGTTCAAACAATAGCTGGATCTGACAGATACGAAACAAGCGCTAAGATTGCACAAGAAATAATCAAACGCACAGGAACAAAACAAGCAGTCATCGCAAGTGGCGAAACATTCGCAGACGCTTTAACAGTAGCTCCACTAGCAAACAAAAACAACATGCCAATACTACTTGTACAACCAAACAACATACCAAAAGCAACACAAGAAGTATTGAAACAAATCGACAAAGTAATAATCGTAGGTGGAGAAAAAACAATCTCAAAAGAAGTAGAAAACAAACTACCAAACCCTACAAGAATTGCCGGAGCAAACCGTTACGAAACAGCAAAGAAAATCTACGAATACGACTTCAAAGACAGAAAAGAAGTTAACATCGCAAACGGAACAAACTTTGCAGACAGCTTAGTAATAGGCTCCATTGATTGCCCAATATTATTAGCAGAATCAAATGAAATTCCAGAAGCTACAAAACAAGCTATCAAAGACTCAAAATTTGAAAAAGTTAATGTATTTGGTGGAGAAAACTCAATAGGTGAATCAGTTGTAAAAGAATTGATTAAATAGAGTAAGGAAAGTCGCACGATAATTCGTGCGACTTTTTTTGCCTAAAAATAGCAAATAACGCTTCCTTTGTGATATATTATTAAATAGGAGAAGTGTTATGAGAATTTTGAAGAAAATACTATTCGTTCTAGTGGTTATAGTTATGATACCGCAAATTGCCACTGCATCGGAAATAGATAAAATAGACAATATAATCAATCCAAATAGAGAACAAAATGATAGTGTAAGCAAGAAAATAATGCAAAATTTCAAGGCGAACTTATCATTTGCAGTAAAACAAGCGCTCGATGAAGACAATGCGACATTCAAGATTACGGTCTTGGACAAAAAAAGCAATCCAATACCAAAAGTGGAACTGATCGTTACGGATGTTGAGACGGGGAAATCGCGTGAGAACCAAACCAACGAAAAAGGGGAAATCCAATTTCGTGGACTTGCTCCGACAGAACACACGATAAAAGTAGTGTCTGCTCCGTCTGGATATTTCTTCGACGAAGATGTCATCACGCTTGAAAACAATGTCGTGAATACCAAGACTATATTTGGCAAGACAAAAGAAGACAAGGACAAAACATACAAAATAACTTACAGAATTACAGACAAATACGGGATTGCCTTAAAAGAAATCGACGTCAGATTACAATCCAGAGATAAAAAATACATCGCAAAAACAGACGTGTTCGGCTATGCGCATTTTGAAGTGGAAGATAGTGGCAAATACGAAGTTTACGTGGATAAAATGAGCGAATATTTTGAAGAACATGACAACTTCAAGATAGATGACATCGAAATCAATCCGAATTCCGAAGAATCCATCTACAGCTCACAAATAAACGAACAAATCAAAAAAGAATTCGAATCGGCTTTGATAATCAACGTGAAAAAAGGCGATAAACCAGCTGAGAAAATCCTCGTTTCATTGAAAGACAGAAGAAAAGAAATGTATGTGCATCAATACACAAATAAAGAGGGAAAAGTCGTGTTCGACAATTTGTTTCCTGGAAATTACGTGCTTACGGTGAACAATGAAGATAGATTGACAGAAAATGGAGTCGGCGGAGTTCACTTGATAGAAGGACAAGTCCGTGAGTTCGATGTGGTGTTGTCACAAGGTGATTTGTCACAGAAATCACTCGTAGTGGAAAAGAAAGAACCACAAGATGAAAAACTCCCAGAATCTGGAAACAAAGACGAAAGAATGATGGTGTTCTTCTCTTTGGGAATAATAGCATTGGCGTATTTATTTTTAAACAAACAAAAAAGGAAAATGAATTGAAAAATTTTTAATAGGGGGTGAATAAATGCCAATAATATCAATGTTTTATGGGATTATTATTAGAATGTATAATAATGGAGAGCATAATCCACCACATTTTCACGCAACATATCAAGGATACAATGCTGTATTTAGTATGGAAGGAGAATTAATAGAAGGAAATATGCCGAGGAAACAGACGAAACTTATCTCAGCATGGGCAGTAATACATAAAGATGAATTAATAGCTAACTGGGAACTTGCTATTAATGAACAAGCTCTTTATAAAATCGAGCCTTTGCATTAAAACAAGTTATGTAGAAGGGAGAATTGATATGAAAGATCCTAATTGGGTAGTAAGATCGGTACAAGCAAAAAATGATTATACTTTGATTTTATCATTTGCAGATGGTAGCACTAAAATTTACGATGCCAGACCTCTTTTAGAGAAAAATATTTACACAAAATTAAATAATCCTATATTTTTTTCAAAAGCTAAGGTAGAATGTGGGACAGTTGTTTGGAATGACGATATAGATATATCACCAGAACATTTATATGAATTTTCTACACCTTTGAATGAAAATTAATCTAAAAAAAGACCTGTGAAGGTCTTTTTTGCTTGTCATTATTTAATTACATTCAATACACCCATTGTTGAGAGCATCACGATAATTCCAGCTGTGATGACTCCAAGTGTTATAGGAAGCATACTTTTTTTCGGAGTTAATCCCAAGAATGATGCCACCAATGCGCCAGTCCAAGCGCCTGTTCCAGGAAGTGGAATCGCCACCAAAATGTAGAGTCCCAGTCTTCCGTATTTGTCGATAGTCTTGCTTTTTTCTTGTGCTTTTTTGTTAATCCAATCCACAAATGGTTTGAAAGTGTCGATTGTATCCAACCATTGTAGGACTTTTTGTGTCAACAAAATCAAAAATGGTATTGGCAATATGTTGCCAATCACAGACAAGAAGAACGCTAATGCAGGGTTAATGTTATTTGCAAGTGCGTAAATCATCGACCCTCTGATTTCCAAAACAGGAAGCATGGACAATATGAACATATAAATTATTTTATTCATACAATCTCCTATTTAAACAAATCGTAGTCCAAATCATCGTAAGATTCAATGTATTGGTCCACTTTTTCATCAATTATATCATAATCATTAACAGTGGATTCGTCAGTTATTCCCACGATTTTAAATCCCATTTTGTCCACAGTGTCAATGCAGTACAACGCATCTTCAAATACAATCGTGTCATCCACATTAGAGCCTAATTTTTCAAGAGCATTATTCCAATATTCTTCTTCGTATTTGTGGTAGCCCACGGATTTACAAGTTTGCACGAATTCAAAATAATCCAATATCCCTTGCTTTTCAAGAGCAGGAATTGCCAAGTGGTCTTCTGTGGCTGTGGCAACACACATTTTAATTCCCATTGATTTTAGTTTTTCGAGCATATCCACAACACCCGGTTTCAAATCAAATTCGTTCATATATCCGTTTCTAATTGTGTAATATATAAAGTTCAAACCATCATCTGTGGTTTTTTTGATGTCAAAAGTTTCGTGAATATAATCTATGGATGTCAAAAGTGTTTTGGTTTTGATTTTCTTGATAAAATCATCGTCTGGTGTTATTCCCAAATTTTTCATGTAATCTAATATAACTCTGTTCCATTTGTACATGGAGTTAATCAAAGTACCATCCATATCAAAAATTGCGTATTTAATCATAAATTCATCCTTTCATTTATATTTAGATTTTAGTATATGCAATATTTAAAGTCAATCAAAATCCAGTGTTTTTACGTATTTTACAAATATTTTATTTTTATAAAATTGAAAAATTATTGGGAAAACCATATAATATTATTAGTGATACGAGGAGGAATAATATGGAAAATTTTGACAAAAAACTAAACAATTACGCAAGATTAATTATCGAAAAAGGAATCAATGCAAACGATAGACCACTTGTAATTCGTTGTGCAGTTGAAAGAGCTGACTTTGCAAGACTTTTGGTGAAATACGCTTACGAAAAAGGCTGCAGCGAAGTTATTATGGAATGGAATGACGATGCAATCAACAGAATGTACTACGAAAACGCATCAGAAGAAGCGTTGAAGGACTTTCCAGATTTTATCGTTGAAAAATCCAAATACTATTTTGAAAAAAAAGCAGGGGTAATATCTGTATCTTGCCAAGATCCTGAAAATTTGAAGGGAGTGGACCCTGACAGAGTTCAAATGAGATCCAAGGTTTCTGCTGAAAAGATGAAGCCAATTCAAAAATACACAATGAATGACATCAACAGCTGGTGTGTTGTCGCAGCTCCAAGCGTTGGCTGGGCAAAGAGAGTATTCCCAGAACTTTCAGAAGAAGAAGCTGTAGAAAAATTGTGGGATCAAATCTTCAAGGCAACTCGTTCTGACACAGAAGATCCAATCAAAGCGTGGGATGAACATTTGGATACAATGAACAAACACGCAGAGTTTATGAACAAGCACCAATTCGTGAAGCTTCACTACACAAATTCATTGGGAACTGATTTGACAATCGAACTTCCAAAAGGACACGTGTGGATAGCTGCACAATCCACAGATAATTACGGAAATGATTTCGTGCCAAACATTCCAACAGAAGAAGTGTTCACAGCACCTCACAGAGACAAGGTAAACGGCGTTGTGTACAGCACTAAGCCTTTGAATTACGGTGGCAACACTATCGACAAGATGAGATTTGAATTTAAAGATGGAAAAGTTGTGGATTTCGATGCAGAAGTTGGCAAGGAAACTTTGAAGAATATGTTCGATACTGATGAAAACGGAAAATACTTGGGAGAAGTGGCTCTTGTTCCTTACGAATCTCCAATTTCCAAATCAAACGTCACATTCATCAAAACATTGTACGACGAAAACGCATCATGTCACCTTGCATTCGGCCAAGCTTATCCAACTTGCGTAGAAGGCGGAGTGGACATGAATGAAGATGAATTGAAGAAAAATGGAATCAACGATTCATTGATTCACGTGGATTTCATGGTTGGTTCTGAAGATATGAGAATCGTTGGAACTACAGCTGATGGCAAAGAAGTAGAAGTATTTAAGGAAGGAAACTGGGCAATCTAATGGATATACTAAAATATTGCAAAAGAGAAGAAGCAGACCCACAATACATGTGGGATTTGTCTGCATTATATAAAACAGAAGAAGAATTCGAAAAAGCAGTGAAGACAATTGATTTGATGGCAGATGATTTCAAGAAAAATTACGAAAATAAACTCAAATCAGCAGACATCATCAAAAACGCAATGGACGATTACAGAGATATCGTGGCTAATATCGACCGCATCGCACACTACGCATCACTTGATGTGGAAGCAGACGGCCACAACGAAAAATCCCAAAAAAGAGCCATGGCTACATTCACAAAAATCGCAGACATCGAAAACAAAATGAGTTTTTTTGAAACAGAACTTGTACAAGTTGACGAACAAACACTTGAAGAAGTGAAAAACGACACCAACAACACAAGATACATCGACGATTTGTTGAAGAAAAAAGAACACATCTTATCCAAAGAAGTGGAAAATGCTATAAGCAAATTCTCGCAAACATTCAGCTCATTCTACGAAATCTACAACACAACTAAAATTCACGACATCACATTCCCTGATTTCGAAGTAAATGGCAAAAAATACGAAATGACTTACAATTTGTTCGAAGGAGTCTACGACAACGACCCTGACACAGATTTGAGAAGAAAATCATACGAAGTCTTCTACAAGGAACTTGCCAAATACAAAAACACAACAGCGATGATTTATCTATCACATTGCCAAGCAGAAAAGGCAGAAAGTGAACTAAGAGGATACGATTCAGTGATCGATTTCTTATTAGACAGACAAAACATCTCTCGTGAATTGTACGACAGACAACTAGATGTAATCATGCAAGAACTTCCTAAACACATGAGAAAATACGCCCAAATCATCAAAAAAGAATACGATTTGGACAAAGTTACATTCATGGACTTGAAGCTTGACGTGGAAAACTCATTCTCCAAAAACATTTCAGTAGAAGATGCAAGGAATTTGGTCAAAGACGGACTTTCAATTCTAGGTGAAGATTATTCCAAAATGCTAGATCGTGCATTTGACGAAAAATGGATTGATTTTGTAAACACATTTGGGAAATCAACAGGGGCATTCTGCGCATCGCCATTCTTGGCACACCCATACGTGTTGATATCTTGGACTCGCAAACTAACAGAAGCCATCGTATTGTCGCACGAATTGGGACATGCAGGACAATCCTACATCTCACAAAAAACACAAAACGTGTTGGACAACGATCCATCAATGTACTTCGTGGAATCACCATCCACAACAAACGAACTCATCATGAGTAGATACTTGCTAGAAAAAGCAACAACTGACCAAGAAAGAAGATATTTGTGCGGACAAATAATCTCCAGAACCTACTTCCACAACTTCGTCACACACTTCATCGAAGGATACTACCAAAGAGAAGTGTACAAATTAATCGATAAGAAAGAAGGATTCACAGCAGATGATTTGTCAAGAATCTTCAAAGAAACACTACAAAAATTCTGGGGAGAAGACGTTGAAATCAACGAAGGATCAGAATTGACATGGATGAGACAACCTCACTACTACATGGGATTGTATCCATACACTTACTCCGCAGGACTAACAATCGGAACACAAGTATCCAAAATGATTGTAGAAGAAGGAAAACCAGCAGCAGACAGATGGCTTAAAGCATTGGCATTAGGCTCCACAGAAGATTCTGTCGGAATTGCAAAAGCTGCAGGAGTAGACATCACAACAGATAAACCACTCAAAGACACCATCGAATACATCGGCAAAGTAATCGATGACATCGAAAAATACGACAAATAATATAAAATTGGCACCGTTTTGGTGCCAATTTACATAGATAAGAGGCAACAAATGTATATACAATTTAATAATATTAAAAAATCATTCGACGGAAATACTGTACTTGACGTTGAGAATTTGCAAATAGAAAAGGGCGAAATAGTTTCAATTATAGGGAAAAATGGATCCGGTAAAAGCACACTAATTAAGATTTTGTGTGGATTATTGTACCAAGACCAAGGAGAATGTATGGTTGATAATATATCCAACAAAAATTCTAAAATCAGAGAACACACCAAACTTGTGCTCGAAAGTGGTGGAGGATATTACGATTATTTAACAGCCACTGAAAACATTATGTATTTTCTCGGACTAAACCACGTTAATTACAATGAAAATGAAGTGAATAATTTGATGGACAAACTCGATTTTACAGAGTTCAAGGACAAAAAAGTCTCCGAATTATCGCAAGGAAATCGTCAAAAACTTTCGCTCATAGTGACACTTCTAACCAATCCAGACATAATTTGCCTAGATGAACCTACAAATGGATTGGACATCAATAGCATGAATATTTTGTTGAATTTTCTACACAAAATAGCAGTTGAAGACCAAAAGACAGTCATCTTCACAAGTCACGACCTATCATTTATGAAAAACATCAACTCCAGATTAATCCTAATAAATGAAGGGAAAATCGTACTGGATAAACCATCAAAACAGTTGTTTGATTCAAAAGATTTACAAAAAGACATCATTGAAATAGAAAACACCAACAGAAATCTACTAGATAATTTGAAGAAAACGAAATACGAATTTACCGACAATTCAATTATACTGTCAGTTTACGATGAAGATGAGAAGGAATTTCTACTGAAAAACTGTGACATCATAAGTATGAGAAAAGAATCTTTAAATGCAGAAGATGTGTACTTCAGGGTGATTTCAAATGTTTAGTAAATTGTTATTGGAATTTAACAGAGATTTCTCAGAAATCAAAAAATACAAATTCAACGTCATATTTGCAAACATCGCAGTGCTTTTGATGGCACTTTTCATCATAGATGGGCTGTTTGTAAAAGAAAAAGAAATCGTGTTTTTGATGATGATATTGTGGTATTATGCTACTTATGCGATTGAATCACCAACGTTTTTGATACAAAACGAAATAACAGACAGAACACTGATATCAATTGTCCAATCAAAAACAGGGATACTATCTGTTGTTTTGTACAGAAATTTAGTGGAATGTTTGATGAATACGATAAAAGTAATAGTGATATTCACACTGATATTTGTATCAGTAGACTTTGATTATTCGAAATTCAACCACATTCCTATAATAATTTTAGTGATGGTTGTGTCTGTGTTCATACTTTATCAATTAGGCACTTTTTTATCAAGCTTCACATTATTATATAAAAGACTTGGAAGTTTTGTGGCATTGGCTGAAACATATATGTTGTTTTTCGGAGATATTACAGTAAAAGTCAACAACAAAGCACTTGTACTTATTAATAAAATGATATTCCCATTTAACAACGCTCGTGAAATCTTCACACAATTACAACTGAATAATGTGAGATATGATTTGATAATACAGCTTTTGATACAAGCTGTTGTATTGTCCTTTTTGGTCAAAATTTCATACGACAAAAACATTCAAACAAGCATGAAAAGAGGTAATTTGTATGGGATATAAATACGGAGAATTACGAAAATACATCGACGAAAACAAAAACTATAAAATCGAATATTTCTCAAAGCTAATATCGGATATTATCATGCTTGCGGGCGTTTCATTTATGCTAAAATCAACGGATAATTGGAACAACGAATCATTCACATATTTTTTGATATGGTATTTGTTGCAAACAGTGTTATTTGAACTCGTTAAATCCATAGAATTTGAAATCAAAAGCGACGGGCTGATTAATATGATTTCATCTAGAACTAGCATTGTAATGATTTATTTCAAAAGAAGCATCGTTTGGTTAGTAAAAGCTGCGATTTTATTTTCGATTGTAATATTTTTATCGGGAAATGGATTGAATGGGATAATACAATTCAAGCCTAATTTAATACTAGCGATAATCTTTTCATTAATTCTAATGTATGGTGTGTTCTTCTTATTCATGGCACTTACATTAATTTACGAAAGAGTCGCATCATTTACTGGATTTATCACAACAGCGTTTTTGATATTTGGATACAAACTCACAATAACACAAGAAATCAGAAAAATAATTGTGGGAAATCAAGCGGATATGAAGAAAATTGTGTTGAATTTGATACTTTTATATGCTGTGGCGTATCATTTTATGAAAAAAGCAAGAACGAAACTACAGTATAGGGGATTCTAATGAACGAAAAATTTAAAAAATTTATGGTGGTATGGTTTGGGCAATTTGTGTCTATGCTTGGGTCGGGGATTTCATCATTTGGATTATCGTTGTGGATTTTCATGATGACAAAAAGTGCTACGACTTTTGCGATGACATTTTTAGTACAAATTTTACCAGGAATTATATTTGCGCCATTTGCAGGATCAATGGCAGACAGAAAACAACGAAAACATATTATAGTGTTAACCGATTCGCTCGATGCTGTACTTAAAGTTATACTTATGATTTTACTTGCGACAGGAAGTATGAAAGTGTGGATGGTTTATCCATTGACATTCTTGTCGCAAACTTTGGGTACATTCCAAAATCCAGCATTCAACGCGACGATTCCACTTTTGGTTGAAAAGAAGGATATTCCAAGAGCAAATGGTTTTATGCAACTTATCAGGGCAATTCAAAATATGCTTGCGCCGTTGATTGCAGGTGCGTTATTTCCATTTATAGGATTGACGGGATTATTTGCAATTGATTTTGTAACTTTCTTCGTGGCTATTTTGACGATTTTACCACAAAAAATCGAGCAAGAAATCGAAGAAGTTAAGGAATCTAATTTTACTAAGACAATTGTTAGTGACTTGAAAATAGCTTTTGAAGTGTTGAAACAAAAACAGGGATTTATACAAATAATAGCTGTGTTTTCAATATTGAATTTTGTGGCAAATATTGCAATGGTATTGGTTGGTCCGTTGGTAATGAGTAATTATGACACAAAAATTTACGGGCTTGTGAATTCTGTGTCGGGAATTGCAATGGTGTTAGGTGGAATAATTTCTGGCGCAATTCCAAGCGAGAAAAACAAAGTAAGATCGATTTTCCTAAGCTTAATAATTTGCTCTATTGGTATGATTGTTATGGGAATAAATTACAGCTGGATTGTTATGATGTGTACCCATAAAACTGGACACAATATTTAATTAATTAGTTGTAGTGGATGCTAACCTATATTTTGTAGGTGGCATCCATTTTGTTTTTGATTGAATTCTTTCGTTATTGTAATAATAGATGTATTCTTCTATTGCTTTAGAAAATTCTTCATAGGAGCTATAGCTCTTTTCACAGCCATAATAAACTTCATTTTTTAATCTTCCAAAGAATGTTTCCATAATAGAATTATCGTAACAATTCCCTTTTCTTGACATTGATTGTCTTATACCATGTTTTTTTAGTTCATTAACATAATATTTATGTTGGTATTGCCAACCTTGATCTGAGTGTAGTATCAAGTTATTTAATTTTGGAAATTTGCTAAATGCTTTTCTTAACATATTCGATATTTGTTTTAAATTAGGACTTAGAGATAAGTCATATGAGATAATCTCATTGCTATACATATCAAGTATTGGAGATATGTAGCATTTACCCCAAGAAAATTTAAATTCAGATACATCCGTGGTCCATTTTTGTAAAGGTCTGTCTGCTTTGAACTCTCTATTGATGATATTATCTGCAACTTTACCTATCTTTCCCTTATATGAGTGATATTTCTCTTTAGACCTTTTCCCAAATAGTTTTAGCTCATGCATGATCTTTTGAACTTTTTTATGATTTATTACATACCCTTGATTTATTAACTCCATATACACTCTTCTTACACCATATCTTCCTTTGTGCAAGTTAAATATTTCGGTTATTTTATCTGCGATAGGGCGATTCTTAACTTTTATCTTATCCACTTTATTCAGTTCAAAGTAGTATGTTGATTTTGGCAAATCAATCGCTATTAAAAGATAGTTTAGTCTGTATCCTTTTTCTTTAAGTTCTTTGACAATCGCTGCTTTTTCGCCTTGAGTTGCGCAGCGTAACGTTCTTCTCTCAAGGCGATCTCTTTTTTTATTATTTCGTTTTCTGCTTTTATATATTCATTTTCCGCTCTAAGTCTTATGAGCTCTTCTCTTTCAGATTCATTAAGTTTCCTTGGCTTATGGATATTTTTCTTTTTCATGCTTGTATTTTTAGATTTACAACCTCTCTTTCTATTTACAAGACCATTATATCCATAATTTTTATACTTGTTAACCCATGAATAAAGTTGTCCACGATTAATTCCGATTTCAATTGCTACAGAACCTATTGTGTTTCCAGCTAATACTTTGCTGACCACTTCTAGCTTTTCATCAGTTGTCCACTCGATATTATTTCCATGTTTTAAAATTTCTGGACCATGCTTTTCTTCTAACTTAAACCATTCTTTAATTGTGTCATGAAATCTCTTTTCTTTAACTCCTTCAGGTGTATTAGGCCATTTACCTTCTCTATACAACTGCACACATTCTCTTTTAAATTCATAACTATATTTCATAAAAATACCCTCCTTACTGGATGTCCAGTAAAGAGGGTACATATCATTATTGCTGTGGGATTTTTCTTATTTATGATTCCTACTCCTTATGCAAATGGAACTTTCGGTTCACTGATGCAATTGAAAATAGAAACGAAAATGCTAGGAAGAGTGGGCTCACTGGTAGATTGTCTAATGAAGATTATCACACCTATAGCGATTATTTTGGCTGGATTTTTGGCGGATAATGTGTTCAACCCACTTTTGGTAAAGGGCGGCAAATTATCTGAAACTTTTATCGGGAAGATAATTGGAGTTGGAAATGGCAGAGGAATTGGACTGTTATTTGTGATTTGTGGAACTATTCTTCTTATCATTTGTGTGATGATGCTTTTGAATAGAAATATTAACCGACTTGAAGAACTAAACCCAGATGTAATTAATGATTAGTTTAATGTAATTGGGGTATAAATACTCTGTAAGAAATTTTATAGGGGGTAATATTAATGGCTAAATTAACAGAAACAGTTCAATCTGGAGATTGGAAAGCAGAAAAACACGTTCCAGTTATTCATATTGATAAAAAAGACGACGGATTCAAAGTATGCGCAATCGTAGGTGAAGAAATCGAACACCCAAACACATTCGAACACCACATTGCATGGATTAAAGTATTCTTCCAACCAGAAGGAGAAAAATTCCCAGTAGAAGTAGCTTCTTACCAAGCAGCAGCACACGGCGAAGGCGAAGTATTCACTAAACCACACGCTCACGCTTATGTAAAATCTACTAAACCAGGTAAAGTATTCGCATTAAGTTATTGCAATATCCACGGTTTATGGGAAAGCGCTGAAGAAGTAAAATAGTTTGATATAATAAGGACTCTTTGATGAGTCCTTTTTTTCGTGGGTGAAATTGGATAGTACAAATAAATTAAAAACACAACTTGTGTTATAATACTTGTAAAATATCAAACAAAGGTGATTAAATGATTGACGGATTTTACGATAGATATATGTACACTCCGATGCCCGAAATGCACAACGAGATGATTCCCGTAACGGTGGGTTGTTCTTACGGAAAATGCATCTATTGTGATTTGAATGTTGGGAAAAAATTCAAGGTTTTTGACATTGAAGATGTGAAGAAATATATATGTGACAGGAAAGATTTTTACAAGGACAAGAGGTTTACTCCGAAAAAGTTCACGCTTTTAGAGGGCAATGCCTTGTGTTTGAAGAATGATTATTTGATGGAGATTTTGAAAGAAATCAAAAAAAATTTTCCAAATATGAAATACGTTTCGTGTTTTTCCAGAAGCGATGATATTCTCAGAAAAACTGATGCAGAATTGTTGGAACTTAAAAATCTGGGGCTTGATCGTATTTGCATTGGGATTGAATCGGGAAGTGATTGGGTGCTTTCTTATCACAAAAAAGGCGTCACATCGAATGAACAATTGACGGCTCTTCACAGGCTCGATAATCTTGGGATAAAATACTCGACATATATTATGCTTGGGCTTGGCGGAGAAGAACATTCTCGTGAACATATAATGAAGACTGCAGAGTTTCTGAACAAGGTGAATCCGTTTGAAATTGTTGTTGTGAATTTGGTTTTGTTCAAGAATGCAAAATTGGTAGAAAATGTGAGAAATCACGATTTCAAGAGAGTGTCCATCAGACAGCAAATCATTGAGGAGATAATGCTTGTAAAAAATTTGAACAAAAGATGCATCTACAATGGAACTCACAAGACGAAGGCAGTGGCTGTGACATCTGTAATTCCAGATAAGAAGGATGAAATTATCGCTGTTTTGAAACAAAGACTAGAAGATGATGACAAGGAAATGAATAAAAAAGAACGTAAAAAATGGGATAGATGGGATGAAGGTTAATGGATACGGAAAAAATTAAGGAACAAACTGGAATAAATAAGGTGATTTTTAAAAAAGAAGTCACATCTACAAATAATGAAATTCTGAATGAAAAGCAAGACGATACGTTGATGATTGCATTTTTTCAATCGAAGGGCAAGGGAAGATATGGAAGAAAGTTTTTCTCGCCAAAAAATGGATTGTATTTTTCGTATTTGTTAAATGAAGAAATGACATTTCAACAATCGCAATTCATCACACCAATTATGGGAATTGCTGTAAGCTATGCAATTGACAAGGTGTTTGACGTGAATACGTCGATTAAATGGGTCAATGATGTTCTGCTTGACGGCAAGAAAATCTGTGGCATACTCACGGAATGCAAGGTGGAGAAAAATATCTGCCACGATATTGTGGTTGGTGTTGGAATTAACGTCTACAAATCTGATTTTCCAGAAGATATAAAAGATACGGCGGGATTCATTGAAGAGAAAGATGATACAGATAAAAGAGAAGATTTGGTAATAAAAATAATGCAGAATTTCAAGAGATTTTGGAGCGAAGATAAGGATAGTTTGGTCGAAAAATATAGAAACAAAGCCACCTTCATCGGTAACGAAATCAAAGTCCACAAAAATGGCGATTATGTAAAAGCTGTTGCAATGAATATCAACGATGATTTTAGCTTGAAAGTAAAATACGACGACGGAACAATTGAAGATTTAAATATAGGAGAGATTTTTTTATAAAATCTCTTTTTTTTATTGACAAACTAAAAATAAAATGATATTATCATATTAACAAATGAACAAGTATTCATATGTTCATATAAAGGATGTGATAGATATAGATAAATTCAACGATGAAAAATGTGAAGTAACGCTAATTCACGAGGATAATGTGAAAAAAGCTATCAATGAGCTTCCAGATGACGAATTGATCGTCGATTTGTCCGATATGTTCAAAATTTTCGGAGATCAAACAAGGGTGAAGATTTTGATGGCGTTGGAAAGCGGAGAGTTGTGCGTGTGCGACATTGCAGCTGTGATGAATATGAGCCAATCTGCAATTAGCCACCAATTGAGAGTGTTGAAACAAAGCAACATTGTGAAGACTAGACGTCAAGGAAAAGTTGTGTATTATTCGATTTCGGATGATCATGTGAAAGAAATCTTCGACATTGCGATGGTACACGTGCAAGAATAACGACAATAATTTAAAAAAATAAAAAAACAAAAAGGAGAAAGTTATGAAAAGAAGATATACATTAGAAAATTTGGGATGTGCAAATTGTGCAGCAAAAATGGAAGACAAAATCAAGGAATTGGACGGAGTAAATTCTGTCACTGTGAATTTTATCACTACAAAAATGGTGTTGGATGTAGAAGATGATAAGTTTGATTCTGTGTTGGATCAAGCAAAGGACATCATCAAATCAATTGAGCCTTATGTTGAAGTGAAATAATGAATAAGGAAA
The DNA here is from genome assembly GCF_000159695.1 of Finegoldia magna ATCC 53516. Classification (NCBI taxonomy): domain Bacteria; kingdom Bacillati; phylum Bacillota; class Tissierellia; order Tissierellales; family Peptoniphilaceae; genus Finegoldia; species Finegoldia magna. The sequence continues at coordinate 1,129,205 of NZ_CM000955.1, read as the reverse complement.
TAAAATTAACGATAGCTTCGGCGGTATTTTTTGTAATCGGATTTTTTATCAAACAACCATACGCAAGACTTGCGGCTTTCGCTGTGAGTTATCTGATTGTAGGAATTCCAGTAATAAAGTTAGCGTTTTTGAATTTGAAAAACGGTCAGTTATTTGACGAACATTTCCTGATGATGATTGCAACTTTGGGTGCGTTTTTCGTTGGAGAATACGCCGAAGGTGTTGCTGTTATGCTTTTTTATCAAATCGGGGAGATTTTCCAAGACAAGGCCGTTGGGAAATCTCGTGATTCTATCAAGGAATTGATGGACATTGCACCGACTTTTGCGAATTTGAAAACGGAAGATGGTTACGATAAGGTGGATCCTTACGATGTGAATGTTGGAGATATTATCGTAGTCAAACCAGGAGAGAAAGTTCCGTTGGACTGCGTGGTAGTAGATGGAAGCTCCATGGTTGACACGAAGGCGTTGACTGGAGAAAGTGTTCCAATTACTGTCGCAAAAGGCGAGGAACTATTGTCGGGATACATCGTGATGGACAAGGTTTTGAATGCGAAAGTTACGAAGGATTTTGAAAACTCTGCAGTGACGAAGATTTTGGATTTGGTTGAAAATGCATCCAGCCAAAAAAGTAAACAAGAAAAATTCATCACGAAATTTGCAAGAGTATACACTCCTGTTGTAGTATTGGTCGCAGCAGCGCTTGCGATATTGATGCCTTTGATATTGAAACAACCTTTCCAAACATGGTTGTATCGTTCATTGACATTCCTTGTAATTTCGTGCCCTTGCGCACTTGTAATTAGTATTCCGTTGAGCTTTTTCTCAGGAATCGGTGCGAGCAGCAAGGCAGGGATTTTGGTTAAAGGAAGTAACTACATCGAAAAGCTTGCAGAAACAGACACTGTTGTTATGGATAAAACTGGAACATTGACACAAGGTGTGTTCAAAGTTGTAGAAGCAAAATCATTTGATATTTCAGATGAAGAAATGCTAAAATACGTTGCGAGTGCTGAGAAATCATCCAACCATCCAATCGCACAATCGATCATTGATTATTATGGGGACAAAGAATATTTGAACTTGGAATCTGCAGAAAATATCGCAGGCCAAGGGATACAAGCTGTGATAAATGGCAAACATATCCTAGCAGGAAATGCTAAGCTTTTAAAAGATATTGAATTTGAACCGATAAATACTACAGACACTGTTGTATACGTTGCGATAGATGGAAAATTTGCGGGATATATCAGAATCGCCGACGAAGTCAAACAAGACAGCGCCCAAGCGATAACTGATATGAAAAATGTCGGAATCGAAAAAACTTACATGCTAACTGGTGATGGAGAATCTGTAGCCAAATCAGTAGCAGAAAATCTCAAAATTGACGAATACAAATCCAAGCTACTTCCACAAGATAAGGTTGAAATTGTAAAGAAATTGATAGAAAAAGGAAGAAAAGTTGCATTCGTAGGAGACGGAATCAACGATGCACCAGTGCTTGCACTCAGTGATGTCGGAATTTCCATGGGACAAATCGGAAGCGATGCGGCAATTGAAGCGAGCGATGTCGTAATCATGACAGATGAGCTAACGAAAATCGCCCAAGCAATCAAAATCTCAAAGAAAACACTCAAAATCGCAAAACAAAACGCGTATTTTGCAATCGGTGTGAAAATAATTGTGCTAATATTATCGGCACTTGGACTTACAAACATGTGGGCTGCAATCTTCGCAGACGTCGGAGTTACAGTGCTTGCTATTTTGAATTCATTCAGAGCTATGCGAGTTAGTTGAGTAAAATCGAAATCTCATTTATACTAATCGTAAAGGAGATGATAAAATGAAAATAGTAGGCTATGTATTTTTGGGAATATTTGCAATAGCACTCATTTACGGGATTTATTCAATATCTAAAATATTGGCAATCGCCAAGATTAGAAAAAACGTCAACTCAGAAAAAGTGTGGCAAACTATCTCACAAAATAATCGTCAGCCAGTAGCGTTGGATAGGATTTTGATGAGAAAAAACAACAGAAAATTTACCAAAAAAGAAAAAGAAATGATATTGAAAAGAATATCTACTTGTAGAAAATGCATCCTTGTAGGATTATTAGCGTTGATACTAGCAATCGTGTTTATAGCGATAGGGTAATGACAATGTAATGAAATTACACGAATAAATGTTGATGTTTTATCGTAAATGGATTAGAATATATTTATAAGGAGGTCTATTATGTCAACTGTTAATTTAAATATTAGAACTGATAAAGAAATTAAAGAAAAAGCAGAAAATATTTTTCAAGAGTTGGGGCTTAATATGACAACGGCAATAAATATGTTTTTGAGAACATCGATAAGAGAAAATGGAATCCCATTCGATTTAAAAATCGATTCTGTAAACGATGAAACAAAACTTGCGATTGAAGAAGGAAGAAAAATCGCAGACGACAAAACAATCGAAGGATACGTAAGTATCGAAGAATTGAAAAAAGCTCTTGAAATATGAAATACGAAATTAAGTTCACTAGTAAATTCAAAAAAGATGTAAAAATTGCGAAAAAACAGAATAAAAATATCGAAAAACTATTTGAAGTGATAGAACTTTTAGCTGATGGACAAACTTTGGATACAAAATACAGAGATCACAGTCTTATTGGTAATTACAAGAATACGAGGGAATGTCACATAGAACCAGACTGGATTTTGATTTATGAAATAAGAAATGATATTCTTGTTTTAATCTTAAACAGAGTCGGATCGCATTCAGAACTTTTCAGATAAAAATAGCGTCAGAGTAATCTGACGCATTTTTTAATTTAATCTATGTAAGTTATTTTATAGCTCATTATTTGTCCAACTCTTCAAAAAGAGAATCAATATTGTCAAAAACAGGTTGGTCGCCATTTTCAATCGAAACTTTTAGTTCTTTAACGGATTTTTTTAAATTTTCAATCACACGTTCTGGATATACAGCTACAGGGACGAAAATAATCTTGCCGTATTCTTCCATTACTTCAAACTGGTCTCCTTGATTCAAATCAAGAGAATTCACAATATCTTTTGGAATTGTCACTTGCGACTTTGCTTTAAGTTCAACTAACATATTATCACCTCTCAAGTTAGAATTTCCTACTTTCTAACTTAATTGTAATATCTTTTATTTAAACTGTCAATAAAAATAGCATCAGAGTAAAATCTGACGCATTTTTTAATCCAATAAATGTGATCGTTTCAACACTGGACGCACTGCCATGTACAAAATATTTGCAACGATAACAGTCACAACAGCATTGAAGAAAGTTACACCGGCGCTGATTTTCGCCAACGCAGATGCTATTTGTTGTGGTTGACCCAAGACATATAATTTATAAAAATAACCTACAAATGGATCAGCGAACACGTTGAACAACATTCCCGCACATGAAGCAATAACAGCCCACTTTAAAATGTATTTGTTGTCGTTAGATTCGTTGATTTTCTTGGATTTGTGAGCGATTGCTCCCACAATCAAACCAATACATAACTTCAACACGAAAGTCTTCGGAGCAACCAAAATATACACAGGATCCATAATGTCCGCAATAGTCATCCCGATTGCACCAGCAAGTCCACCGTAAAGTCCGCCGAGTAAAAGCGCCGCCAAAACCAAGAACACGTTACCAAAATGGATAGATGTAAAATCTCCACCAGGAACTGGCACCTTGATTTGCAAATACGTGAACGTGATGAAACACAAAGCAGCAAGCACTGCACATTGAACAAGCTTGTGAGTTTTTCTGTCCAAACAAAACCCTCCTTAAAATAATTATATTTCAAGTGTATGGTTAATGTGATAGATTGTCAATTGTTTTATGATATAATTATAGCAATTAAGAGGTCAAAGAGGTGCTTTGTATGAATAACAAAAACAACATAGATAGAGTTCATGATGATGTTTTTAATAGCATCAAAATATTGATGGATAAGGCAAGAAATGAAGTTGCAAGAGAAGTCAATAATATTTTGGTGCAAACTTACTGGGAGATTGGACGTATTATCGTAGAAGATGAGCAAGGTCATTCAGAAAGAGCAGAGTATGGTAAAGAGCTTATAAATGACTTATCAAGACAACTTACAAAGGAATATGGAAGAGGATTTTCAAGGTCTAATTTACAGAATATGAGAAACCTATATTTATCCTATCCAATTTGCCAGACACTGTCTGGCAAATTGACCTGGTCTCATTATTGTGAGCTTTTATCCATTAGCGATGAGAAAAAACGAAGTTTTTATGAAAAAGAAAGTATCAACGCAAACTGGTCAGTAAGAGAACTAAAAAGACAAATTAAAACATCACTTTTTGAAAGGTTGCTCTTATCAGCTGGAGAAGAGAACAAAGAAAAAGTATTAGATCTAGCCTTAAAGGGCAATGAAATAAATAAGCCGTCTGACCTTGTAAAAGACCCTTATGTGTTTGAATTTTTAGGATTGCCAGAAGAAAAGCCAATGATGGAAAGTGATTTAGAAAAGGCACTGATAGATCATATTGAAAAGTTTTTGCTAGAACTTGGTAAGGGTTTTATGTATGTAGGCAGCCAGCAAAGGGTAACACTAGGCAACACCCACTATTATGTGGATATGGTATTTTACAATAAGATTTTAAGGTCTTATGTCTTAATCGAACTAAAAACAACGAAGCTATTGCCAGAAGCAGTAGGTCAAATTAATATGTATCTCAATTATTATAAATCAGAAGTCAATGATGAGATGGACAATGAGCCGATAGGGATAATCTTATGTACAGATAAGGACGGCGTGCAAGCAGAATACGCATTAGGAAACTTATCAAATAAAATATTCGCATCAAAATACACTTTGTATATCCCAAACAGAAAAGAGCTAGAAGAACAAGTTGAGAAAGTAATAGAAAGATACAAGGAAAAATAAATTATAAGAAGAAGTAGAGAAAAAATCTACTTCTTTTTTGTTGCAAGAAGGATTAAAAAAGCCCACGAATGTGGGCTTATTGTAATATATAAATTTCTACACATCAATATAGTCGCTATACACAGGATACAAGTTGTACTTGGCCAAATCTTTTTCTACTTGGTCGACTGTTCGTGTGTCGTTGATCAAAAATTGTTCGTCGCCTTTATCTTTTTCGTCATTACGTCTTCCGATTCCTGTGTCGACGCTTGCGGAGATTTTGGTAGCTCCCATCAAGAGTGACAAGTTACGAAATTCGTTGGATTCTCTGGTAGAGATTGTGATTTGCGCGAATGGCAAGAAGATTCTGGTTGCGATTATAAATTGCATCAATTTTGTCTCAGGAACTTCTTTTATGTTCAAATCTTCTTCGTTTTTTGTCGGTCTAATTCGTGGGAATGATATGCTGATTTCTGCGTGTGGGTATTTTTTTTGCAACAAATTTGCGTGCATTCCCAAACAAAAACAGTCTTCAATTCCATTGGAAAGTCCGAACAATGCTCCGAATCCTACGCCTCGAATTCCTCCCATGATTGCGCGTTCTTGTGTGTCTAATCTATAAGGAAAACAAGATTTGTGTCCAGTTGGGTGGTAGAATTTGTAGTTTGTGGGGTTGTATGTTTCTTGGAAAGCTGTGACGAAATCACAGCCTGCTTCGTGAAGTTTCTTGTAATCTTCAACATTTGTAGGATACACTTCAACGCCAACTACACGGAAATATTTCTTCGCCAATTTTACGGCATCACATATATAATCCACCGAGGAGTATTTTTGCGATTCTCCTGTTAGAATCAAAACGTCTTCGATTTTTTCGCGTCTCATTTGTTTCATTTCTGATTCTATTTCATCCATGGTAAGTTTCGCACGGACGATATCTGATTTCGCTCTAAATCCACAGTACTTGCAGCTGTTTTCGCAATAATTTGCGATGTAAAGTGGGCTGAACAAGTACACGTTGTTTCCGAAATATTGTAGTCTGAGTTTTTGTGAGATTTCTCCCAATTCTTCTATAAAATCAATGGCACAATCGCTTAGCATGTTGTAATAATCGAAATAATCCAAGGCTTCGTTGTTTTTGATTTTTCCCAAAGTTCTTCTGACATCATCTGCCGTTACATTTACTGATTTTACCTCAGATAATTTTTCTGATATTTGATTGTAAATGTCCGAATGAATGTCTTGCATATTGCTAAAATATTTGAATTCTTCCATTTGTCGCCTACTTAAAGAAATCTCTGAGTGGAGATGAAGGGTCAGCACCCGTTTCCAAAACTCTGCCTGGTTTTGCGATGTGAGCTAGTCTTCCCGCTTTGATTGCTAGTGCGAAAGCTTCTGCCATTTTGTTGATGTCGCCGCTTGTAGCGATGGCAGTGTTCGCCATGATTGCACTTGCGCCCATTTCCATGGCTTCACACGCTTGTGATGGTTTGCCGATTCCTGCATCCACAATAACTGGCAAATCAATTTCGTTGATGATGATTTGGATGAAATCTTTGGTTGCAAGTCCCTTGTTGGATCCAATCGGAGAGCCCAATGGCATGATACAACTTGCACCAGCTTCTTTCAAATCTCTCGCAAAGTTCAAATCTGGATACATATAAGGCATAACGACGAATCCTTCGTCAGCCAAAACTTTCGTAGCTTTCAACGTTTCGACGTTGTCTGGAAGTAAGTACTTGCTGTCACGCATTATTTCTATTTTTACGAAATTGCCGCAGCCCATTTCTCGCGCAAGTCTTGCAATTCTAATAGCTTCGTCTGCGTTTCTCGCTCCAGAAGTGTTCGGAATTATCGTCACATTTTCTGGAATAAAGTTCAAAATATTTTTCGTATCGTCTGTATTTGCACGTCTAAGTGCCACAGTAATCATCTCGCAGCCTGCAGATTCCACGCAAGCTTTGATAAGGTTGGGATCGTATTTTCCAGATCCAAGTATAAATCTTGAGTCAAAAGATTTGCCACCCAAAATCAATTTATCTTCCATTATTTTCCTCCAATAACCAATTAAGTGCGATTATAGCTTGTGTACTTGCCGCCATCATCACGTTTGGATAGTACAAACCGATGTCGGTCTTCGTTTCAAAATCGCCACAAACTACAATATTGTTCATTTTTTTAATTTTCATATCTAATTTTTTCACGCCGCCAATTCCAGACACCGATATTAGTTTTTTGTCAGTTCCGATAAAATGCTCCAACACCAATGACTTTGCGTATTCGTCATCGAACGCTTCGATTACGATATCGTAGCCGTCGGTCAATTCGTCGATGTTACTTTCAGTAACTTTGATGTTTTCAACAGATATATTTGCAAATGGCAAGAACTCACCGCAAATTTCCTTGAATGCGTTGACCTTGTACTTGCCGACATCAGTTGGCCTGTAGATTTGCCTGTTCAAATTGGAATATTCAACTGTGTCGTAGTCCACGATTTTGATGGTGCCAATGCCTGATTTTGCAAGTAAAAAGCATGAATTGGTACCCAAACCACCACAGCCAAGGATCAGAATTTTGGATTTTCTGAAAATGTCTGTGTGTTCGGGGATTTGTCTTTTAAAAATCTCCTGCATTTTAACCTCCTCCAACAAATGAAAACACCTCTATTTCGTCGTTATCAGTGACGATAAAATTATCGTAGTCGATTTTTTTGACGAGGTTTTTGTTCACTTCGCAAACCGTCAACTCCACATTGAAGTTCAAATCTTCAAGAACTTTTCTCAAAGAAGAATTTTCTTCGAATGGATATTTGACAGAATTTACAGTAATCATATTTCACCCCCTAAAAAAAATAACACGAAGGAAACCTACACCCGCGGTGGTGTACCCCTTCGTGTTAAACACTCTGTGATTATTATAGCACATTAATTTGAATTTTCAAAAATTTATCCGAGAAATTTGTCACACAAGTTTTCAAATTTGCCCAATCAATTTGATTATTAAAAAAGAATAAAGGGTATACAATTTACAGTAAAACAAAAGGAGGAATGTTATGAAATTATATTACGCACCAGGCACATGCGCTGTTGCTTGTTGGATTGCCTTGGAATGGGCAGGCGCAGATTACGAGGTAGAAAAGGTACAACTTGGAACAGATGAATACAGAAAAATCAATCCGTTGGGAGCAGTTCCAGCACTAGACATTGGAGAAGGTATTGTGAGAAGCGAATTGGCAGCAATTCTTCGCTACATTTTGAACAAATACCCTGAAAAAGATTTGGGAGCTGACGAATCTCCTGAAGACAAGTTCCAATTCGATGAAATCATGGCTTTTATGACTGGAGATTTTCATCCAGCATTTGAAGCGTTGTTCGTACCAGCTGGCTTGACAACATCAACTGACGAAGCAGAGATTGATAAAATCAAACAAAAATCATTTGAAAATATCGACAAAATGATGACTCATTTGGACCGTTTGATTGGTGATGGCGATCACGTTTACAAAAACAAGAAAACAGTGTTGGATCCTTACGTTTATATTCTTACTCGTTGGAGCGAAATGACTCCAAAATCTTGGAAAGAATATCCAAATATCAAGAGAGTTTCGGAAGCTTTCGAAAAGGACGAAGTTGTACAAGAAATCGTGAAAAAATCTCAAGAATAAAAATATTGTATCGGTGTAGATTTGTCTGCACCGTTTTTTTATTTAAACATATTATAGTGATATAATATAGATAATAAATTATAAGGGGTTGTAAATATGAATGATGAATGTCTGTTGTGTGGGAAACCGTTAGAATATTTGGGCGAATCGGTGGAAATGGAGTGTGCAATCTGTCACAAAAAAGAACTCAGCAATACGAGATGTGTCGATGGTCACTTCGTGTGTAACGAATGTCACACAGATGGAATGGATGTGATTTGGGGGATTTGCAAGAATTCTACATCGAAAAATCCAATCGAAATTATGGATCAAATGATGGACGAATCTTTTTGTCACATGCACGGCCCAGAACATCACATTATGGTCGGAGCGGCGCTTTTGACAGCGTTCAAAAATGCTGGCGGAGATATTAATTTGAATAAAAGTTTGAAGGAAATGAGAACTCGTGGAAAACAAGTGCCTGGTGGGACTTGTGGTTTTTGGGGAGCTTGTGGTGCTGGAATTAGCACAGGGATTTTTATGTCAATTGTCACAGGATCATCTCCACTTGCGAAGAATACTTGGGGAATGGCGAACAAAATGACTTCCAAAGCGTTGGAATCTATAGGAGAAGTCGGCGGTCCTCGTTGTTGCAAGAGAGATTCCTACATATCAATATTAGATGCAATACAATTTGCCAATGAAAACTTGGGAGTTGAGATGGAATCTAGTGACATTGTGTGTAAATGGTCCAAGCATAACAACCAATGTATAGGATTGCGTTGTCCATTTTTCGATAGAAATCACATTAATAATTAAGTAACAAGGAGAAATTATGTATTCGAAAGTAAACACGTGTTGTTTGGAAGGGTTGAACGGGTATGTCGTGGAATGCGAATGCGACCTTGCGAACGGTCTGCGTTCGTTTAACATTGTAGGTCTTCCTGACACTTCTATAAAAGAATCCAAGGAAAGAGTGCGCTCTGCGATTGAAAACACTGGAATCAGATTTCCTGTAAAACGTATCACGATTAATTTGGCACCTGCAAATTTGAGAAAAGAAGGATCTCAACTAGACCTTGCGATTGCGATGGCTATTTTGCAATCAATGGGAGTTGTGGAAGATTTTTCAGAAAAATGGGCGTTCATCGGAGAACTATCATTGGACGGACGATTGAATCCAGTAAATGGGTCGTTGTGCATGGTGTTGTCACTGAAAGATTTGGGATACGAACGAGTTTACATACCCAAACAAAACGCACAAGAATGCAGTATGGTCAAAGGAATCGAGAAGGTTTGTGTGGAAAGTTTGGATGAAATCATCAGGATTTTGAATGGCGAACAAGAAACTAAAGTTCTGGATGATATTGACATCATGCAGCAAGAAATACAATACGATGTTGATTTTTCGGATATAAAAGGACAGAAATTTCTCAAAAGAGCGATGGAAATATCTGCTGCAGGATTTCACAATTTGTTGATGATTGGGCCACCAGGAAGCGGCAAAACAATGTCTGCAATGAGACTCAGCACGATTTTGCCTGACATGAGCTTTGATGAAATAATGGAAACCACGAAAATTTACTCCGTAGCAGGATTACTCGGAGAAAAAAACATTGTAACCACAAGACCGTTTCGCTCGCCTCATCACACCGCAAGTCAAGTCAGCCTTATAGGTGGCGGTAGAGTTCCAAAACCAGGGGAAATCAGCCTCGCTCACAATGGAGCATTGTTCTTGGACGAACTTCCAGAATTTTCCAAATCGACAATAGAAGTGTTGCGCCAACCACTCGAAACGAAAAACATAACCATAACAAGAGTCAACGCGTCCTTGTCATATCCTGCAAACTTCCTATTTGTAGCAGGAATGAATCCGTGTCCGTGTGGTTACTTCGGCGATCCTAACCACGAATGCACTTGTTCACAAAATCAAATTGCAAACTATTTGAACAAAGTCAGCCGACCTATACTCGATCGAATTGACATCCATGTTGAAGTTTCACCAGTAAAATTAGACGAACTCACAACAGATGAAAAGTGCGACACATCAGAACAAATCAAAAAACGTGTCGAAGCTGCACGAGAAATCCAAAAACAACGCTTCGAAAAAGAAAACATCACAACCAACGCACAAATGAACACCCGACAAATTAGAAAATACTGCAAATTAAACGATGAGTTAAACTCCATCATACAGTTGGCATTCGATAAATACAAATTCTCCGCACGATCATTCGATAAAATCCTCAAAATATCACGCACAATCGCGGATTTGGATGGAAAAGAAAACATCGAAGCCAAGCATTTGATGGAAGCCATAAGATATAGAACAGTGGATCAGAAATACTGGGGGTAGACATGATGAAAAGGAGAGAAGATGAAAATACAATTAGAGAGATTTGACGATAAGCACAAGGAAAAGATATGGAGAGATGGATTTTGCGAAGAATCACCCGAGTGGAACAAGTTCAACGGACCGTATTTTGAAGATTATGTTCATTATGAAAGCTTAGAGTCATTTGAAAAATCTGGTATTTGGAAATATCTTCAACAACCCAATTGCAGAGCTATATTAGTAGATAGTGTTGTCGTTGGTATGGTATCTCAAAATTGGGTTGATGAGAAAACTAGATGGATGGAGATAGGGATTGTGATTTACGACGAAAATTACTGGAACAAATCCATAGGAACAAAAGCCCTCAAATTGTGGACAAGCGAAGTGTTCAATGATAATCCACAAATCGAACATCTAGGACTGACTACTTTTAGCGGCAATCCACGAATGATGAAGGCTGCAGAAAAAATCGGATTCATACAAGAGGCAAGAATCAGGAAAGTTCGATATTGGAACGGCACATATTACGACAGTATGAAATACGGTGTTACACGTGAAGAGTGGGAAAAATTATCTCAGAAATGAAAATATCTTGTTAATTCAAAAATTTAACTCAAAAAAATAATCAATAAACACAAAGATCTTCCGAACTCTTATTGGTTTGCCAATAATAATGTTGGAGGATTTTTTTAACGAAATAGTCTAAAAATGATTGATTAATAATAGAATATGGGTATAATTAGTCTAACAATAGTTTGTGATTTTTAGACTATTTAATTTAGGGGGGTATTTATGAATCAATTAAACATATTTGATACTGGCACAAATATTGAAAAGTTGAGAATTCTTGATGGAAATGGTAAAAAAACTGAATCAGGTACGAAGCACAAGATATATCATGTTGAGCTCAAAGATATTAGCTATAAAGATGTGGAGGAGCTGTTTTTCGGATTCAATGAAATCAGGGCTATTACTTTTTCCTATGACATCAAATTTGTAAATAAAATCATGAAGATGTTTGATTATGGAGAAATTATCCTTGGCGGAAGGTTCATGACTAGACGAGACAGCGAACTTCATGAGATTACATCAGAAGCTCATTTACTTGCAGAAAACATGGTATTGTCAGAAATGGCAGCTGATGCTGTGAGGTCAGAAAAAGATTTGGTACAAATGATGAAAGAAGAGTCTTTGTTAATAAAATCTCCTAAGTATGTTATAGATCACAGAAAAATCTACCTTCTTAAATCAGATGATGGACGAACGAGAGTAATCAAAGGCTCTGCTAATATGACAAGAAGAGCTTGGTCGGGCGATCAGCTGGAAATTTATGAGGTGGACGACACTTTTGAAGCGTACGTTGCCTATGCGCAAGATTTTGAAACAGCGTGGAGTCTGTCAGATGACATACCAGAAGATGTGGTAGCATCGAAAAAAACTGATAATCCAGAAAAAGATATTCCTATAATCAAACAAGCACTGAAAACGCAAAAAACAATTGTCCTAGAACAACCAAAAAATAGTGGAGAAGTTTACGAAAAAATCAAATACACTATCGATGCGGACAAGATTATGGAGAAGAACAAAGAACTTGTACGAAATTTAAATACAAACTCGAAAAATGGATACATTGAAATACTTCCGAATATTATCAAAAAAATCAGCGTCAACGCAAAAAGACTCCAAAGAAAAAAGATAGATGTCAAAGAAATACAAAAAGATTATCCGAAATTAACCTTCAACTTCGACACTAAAGAAGCTTTTTTGGATGGAGAATCACTAGATCTCAATCCCGAAAAAGAAGATGTAAAAAATGATATCGACTTATTATTTGAAGCTTTTGATAATTACAAGAAAGATTTCGTTGGAGATGTGGACAAAGTTAGAGATTCCCACTACAAGCTTTTAAATATTTTGTTTTCTTCACCGTTTCACGCAAAAATAAGATGTATAGCTGACATAAAAAACATCCCGACATCAAGCCTACCATTATATACATTATTAGCATCCAAAGGTTCCAATACAGGGAAAAGTTTTATGACAGAATTTATTCTAAAATTAATGACCAATAAACAGCTAAAAGCATTCTCTGTTAAAACAGCACCTACAAAAGACATTGATGCCATGCTCGAGATTTACAAGGGAGTTCCGATTTTTATTGATGAAATAGACGGACCATATTACGCAAGGCTTAAAGAAAAAATCAAAAATAGTCACCAATGCGAAATCATCCAAAGAGAAGAACAACCATTGATTATATTTGCAAGTAATAGCGTGAGTGACCCAGAAGAACCAGAACGAAAGAGAATGCCGTTTTTGAGATATAATGCTGGACTTAGAACTGACATAGACCCATTGTCCTACGATGGAATTAGCAAGAACATGAAAATCAAAGCGACAAACTCCTTATACAGAGAATATCTTAGAAGGATGATTACAGAAGTGGACAAGCTTATCGACTACATGATCAAATCAAATGATATCGCCGATGATTACTATCCTGACATGATGCAAATCTCATCCAAAACTTTAATAAATATATTCAAAGAATTTGGCTATGATCTTCCAGATTATGCAAGAGAACTCAATTGGAATGATGATTTTTCATATCATGCAAAATACATTTCCAAAGATGCCATAGAAGGAATTAGGAAACTATGGGAAAATGAACCCAAATGCTTTATAATTAAAACAAATGTTATAATGATAACATCAGGAACCGACAAAGGGTCTAGGAAAATACTCGAAAGCTGGACAAATTCTCTTCCTGTTGAATTTGAAGCGAAGTATTCAGACAAGAAAGATATGTCCCAAATTACAGTGAATAGATTGGAACTGGAACAAGCATTGGGTTTTAGATTCAATAAGTTTGTCAAGTTTTTTAGGAGGTAGTAGAGGTGATAATGTACATTTACACCAAAACAACAGAAGATATTTCTATTTTTGAAGACATTATGGAAATTATTCACAAAAAAGATTCGAAAATATGTGTAAGTGTCGAACACATGAGAAGCTTTCAGGAATTAGAAAAGATAAAAAACGAGATGATAAATGATGATATTTTAATTATCGGAAGCTTAAAATCACTCGGAATAAACGAAAAAGACATCGCCAATTCTCTTAAATATTTTATTGAAAACGGGAAATATCTCGTTGTTTCTAATATAGAATCCACCTATAAATACGGTGTATCTCAGCCTATGAATAAAGCTATTCTAAGCACAATATTAGATTCTGTTCTCTTAAACAACAAAAACATTATCGAGCTTCCTAGAAATAGAAAGATCAACTCAGGAAGAAATAAAATTGATTTTCCAAATAATTGGGAAGAATTGTATGAGAATTGGGAAAATAATAACATTTCCTCAAAGGAATTCTTGGATAAATCTGGATTAAAAAAAGCCACGTTTTATAATATGATTACTGAATACAAAGAAATCCTGAAAGCTAATGAAGCTTTTGTCAAAAAATATAGATTAGGATAGGATGACAATGGCACGATAATTGAGATTATAATCAATGGAAATATAGAAATAATAAAAATAAAATCGATTAACAAAGGAGCATAACATGAACTAAAAAGAAAAAATATTAGAATCATGGATTATGGTGGAGCATTTATCGGAGGGAGATATCAATTTAGGAGACACTAAACTTTTAACTTTTCAATATCTCAAGAATGATGATTTCTATGATTTATTTAATAAAAGAATCAAATATCTTAATCTTGAACCAGATCGAAAAGGCGGAATAGTTGTATATTTTGATATTTTTAAATTCACGGAAGTAATCGATTTTTTGAGAGATAAATTCAATCTTCCCGTATCTAATCAAGAAATCACATTGGGAAACAAATTTTCATTCGCATTGTATTTCGATAAAGATTTGAAACTAAGCTCTGATATGACTTTTTTGACGGAAAGTTCTTACATTAGAAACTTTCACACAATTCCTTCAGAAAAAGAGTTCAAAGAGTTTGAGGAAGATTTTAGCAAAAAAATCCAAGAAATATTTGACTGTCCAGAAGATGAACCATACAAAGAATGGTTTAATAAGGCTATTTTAAACATCTTACAAACTAATAAAATAGACATTAATAACTGCAGGATGAAACCTTTGAAAAACTTGGAGACCGATGCAACTAATCTACACTCGTTTTTCGTTAATGATTTGCAAAAAGCAAAATCTGTTCAATCAAAAAACTTGAATGATTATTTGATGGGAAACAGTTCAGTCAGAAAGAATTTGGATAGTAGAAGCACATCTCCTAAGTTTAACAGGCATATTTTTGTAGATATTTTGCAGCCCAAAAACTATCCATTGTCAAGGTTTCCAAGAAATATACAATATGCACCATATTTCATGCAGCAAGTCGCTATCAATTTGTCAATAGGATACGATTCTAATAATATGAGAAGTGTGAATGGGCCTCCTGGAACAGGGAAAACTACACTTTTAAGAGATGTTTTCTCGGAATTACTGGTAAAACAATCATATGAAATTATACAATTAAAAAACAAAAAAATCGCTGGTAATGATGAGACTGTTTATTGGGAAAGTGGGTCGTACAAGGCTTCAATTGGTGTGCTACCATCTCAAATAGCAGAAAATGGAATTATTGTTGCAAGTTCTAACAATGGCGCTTTAAAAAACATTGTAGATGAACTTCCGCTAATATCTGAAATTGATGAATCATTGGTTAAAGATTTAAAAAAAATAGATTATTTTAAAGATATCTCAAACTCTAAAGTTTCAACAATATGGGTCGAAGAAAATGATAAAAAGATCGAAAAGTTAGAATCTGAAAAAAACTCAGAGGAAAATTTTTGGGGATTGATTTCTCTTGAAGGTGGAAGATCAGAAAATATGTATTATATAATCACAGCGTTAAAGCATGTGATAGAAGATTTAAAAACTAATTACATTTCAAATGATAATGTCTACAATGAATTTGAAAGGAAGTACAAGGAAGCATTGTCTTATAGAGACAAAAGGCAAAAATTATCGGACAAAATTTTCTCTGTTGATAGATTTGAGTACGAACTATTAAATAAAAAATCGGACTTCATAAAAAATGTAGAATTTAGAAAAAATGAATTGAGTAGTTTTGTAAAAGAGATTAATGTGAAATTAAAGGAATTATCTTCTAATAAGAATCAACTGGTTCAAAAAGTTGATGAATTGAACAAGGCATCGTCAAATATAAGTGAAGATAAGAAAATGATTGAAAATAGCATTGATGTTTTGAAATTACAGAAACCGGGATTTTTCCAATTTAGTAGAAAAAAATCATATGATGAACAGATGAGAAAATATTCCGACGAGTTGCTAAAAATATTAGACAAAGAAAGATCTACAAAATCAATGCTAGATGATTTTGTAGAAGAGTTAAAAGTCGTTGAATATCAAATTTCGTATGGAAATAAGCTTGTAGAAGATAAAAAATCACAGATTGTACAAGCAACTCAAAAAGAGGATTACGAAATAAAAAAATTAGAAGCAAAAATTAGAGATCTGAAGGATGTATCTGTAAATACAGATGTCAATGTCTTGGATTTTTCATTGTCATATGATGACTTACAAATGAGCAATCCTTGGTTTGACGAAGAGTATCGTAGAATTCAGTCAGAATTGTTCATAAGTGCATTGAAAGTTCGAAAACAATTCTTGTATGAAAATATCAAAAATATTGAAGCTGCAACTAGAATATGGAGCAAACAACAAAATTACTTGGACAAAAACATCGTTATACAACAAGCTTGGAACTGGATAAACATGGTAGTTCCAGTTATAAGTTCCACATTTGCAAGTATGGGAAGGATGTTTTCAAATATTCAAGCAAATTCTCTTGGACATTTGTTTATTGACGAAGCTGGTTAAGCTTTGCCACAAGCAAGTGTAGGAGCAATATTTAGATGTAAGCACGTAATGGCAGTTGGAGATCCAGCACAAATCAAACCAGTCCTAACACTAGATTCATATATACTAAGCTTGTTGGGACGAAATTATGAAGTTGGCGAAGCTTATTTATCAGAAGATGCATCAACACAGACACTTATTGACAGCGTTAGTCAATATGGATTTTACAAAAATTTGAATAATCCTGAAGATTGGATAGGAATTCCATTATGGGTGCATAGACGTTGCAAATATCCAATGTTCAACATTTCAAACGAGATTTCCTACGGTGGAAACATGGTTCAAGGCAATAAATCAGATGGAAAAGCAGAGTGGTATGATGTCGGTGGATCTGCAGATAATAAATATGTGAAAGAGCAAGGAGATTTATTAGTTCAAAAAATCAGAGAATTATCAGAACATAACAAAGATATTTTAGATAAATCCAAGAAAGACCAAGTCTATGTAATATCTCCATTTAAAAATGTTGCGGATAATTTATCCAGAAAACTCGCAGCAGATCTTAAATTCACGAGATACGATAGCAAATCCAGCCCTACAAATGTGGGAACTGTACACACATTCCAAGGAAAAGAAGCACCAATAGTATTCTTGGTTTTAGGTGCAGATGAAAAGAGCAAAGGGGCTGCAAATTGGGCAATGGGCTCAGAAAATCCTAACATAATGAACGTATCAGCAACCAGAGCCAAAAAAGAGTTTTATATAATTGGCGACAAAAAGTTGTATTCGAATTTGGGCAGTGATGTTATAAATAAAACGATAAACGAAATTAGAAAATTTAACTCAAAAAATAATCAATAACCAACCTAAAAATCTCCCGAAAAACTCGGGAGATTTTCACATTATATCCTTAAATTTTATAATCTTTGTGAAGTCTTAGTATTTCGACAAGCATACCGTCACGATATTTTGCAAGAGTTTCGTGAGTGTTGCCAATGTCCGCCGGTCTGTTTTTGATTGCTTCGTGAACTCCGTCGACTGTTTTCTTCTTAATCTCGTCTGTGAATTTGGTCCATGTAGCGGCATCTTCTAGCCAAGTTTCCATGGAAGGGCCGATGTGATCGAGAAGACCCTGAAGTCCATGGTCTCCTCCTCCAAGTTCAAATATTTGTCCAGGACCCATGATTGCCCATCTAATTGCAGGGCCAAATGTCAACGCAGTTTCGCAATCTTCCATACTAACGACTCCCTTGTCCACCAAATCCATCATTTCACGAAGCACCACGGCTTGAAGCCTGTTTGCTATAAAACCTGGAACTTCATTTCTGATGATGATAGGTTTCTTGCCCAATCTAGTGAATAATTCACGAAGAGCGTTCGCGGTTTCTGGGTCTGATTTTTCTCCTTGTGAAATCTCAATCAGTGGAATCAAATGAGGTGGGTTGTAAGGGTGCGCTCCGAAAATTCTTTCGGGACGTTTGGCATCTTCTGCGATTTTAGTGACAAGTAGTCCCGATGTTGCAGAACACAAAACACAATCGTCCTTTGCGTATTTTTCAAAAACTTTCACGAATTCTTTTTTAACATCGTAGTGTTCTGGAATACACTCTTCCACAATATCTGCAAATTCAATCGCTTCTTGTTCGTTCGTAGTATATCTGATTCTTGATAAAATCGTTTCCTTATCCTCCGTAACGACCTTCTTCTCAATTAATTCGTCCACGTATCCTTCTATAATCTTCTTAGTCTTTGCTTCACTTTCCGGACTTCTGTTGTAACTTTTAACATCCATCTTGCCCATCGCAAAAAGCAAAGTAAACGATGAACCAATCACGCCACCGCCAATTACACAGGCTTTTTCAAAATTCTTCGCCATAAAATCCTCCTTTTGTTAAATCAGATATTTGCAATAACTTTCAATACTTATATACCCAAACAAAGTCCACAAAACACAAAAAGAGTAGCTCACATAAGCTACTCCCATAATTACTCTGCTATTTTCAAATTATATAATTTCACAAACATCCACACAATTCCAACGCCTAGAATAATGTGACCGATGCCAGAAGTTCCATCGATTGCCGCACGAATAATCACATCCGTTTCCTCACGAACCACTTCGTAAATTCCAATCACAACCATATTTACAATTGTGAACGTAAGACCTGTAAGATAAATTTCATAAGGTTTCTTCAGTGATTTTACATCGTTCATATCCTTTGCCAATAAATACATCAACAAACTAACGACAAATCCAAGAACCAAAGTGTGAACGTGGATTTTGCCAAGATGAGTTACATCGCTAAAACCGTAGAATTTCGTGAATTCACGATAGAACACACCACCTATAAGTCCCATAATCAAAAGCGTAATAGAATTTGCAAACAAATTATTAACGCCAAATTCACTCACAAAATGTTTGAAACCAAACCACACAATCAAGAAATATGCCACAGTTTTAGGCATCATTAAAGCTCCAATTGCAGGAACTTTATCGCTGAATAAAACAACAGGAACGTAGAATAAGAATGACAACAAAATCAAAATCCACATGTGCTTAAACGCAGGAACATCTTTCTTCTTGTATGACCACACAATCAACAGAATTCCCATAATCAAGAAAGGAATATTTCTGTAAATTCCAAACATATAATTTCCATTGGCAGTTCCCCAATTATTTTGTGGCAACAACACAAGAACAACCCTCAAAGCCGCCAAACCATAAATAATCCATTTTTTAGAATTGTCAGTATCATTACTTTGCGAACGATAATAATGATAATAAAGCACATAGAAAATTGTCATTGTAATGCTAGTCACAAACTGACCCCATGATAAAGCGGATGCGTGAGCCTCAAAACCTCCTGGACTCAAATGAGAAATCACCCTTGGAAGTAAATGAAAACCATCACCAACTCCAAGCACAATCGCCATTATACCAAATAATTTTGCGCCCTTGTTTTTCTCCAACAATAATCTAACACCAAGAGCCACCAAAACTGACAAATAAATTACATCAAATAAACTCTCAAAAATCTTCATTTTTGATCCCTTCCTTTAACCAATTAATATGCAGACGATACTTTTGTAGAAAAATATCCCTAGACCAACCTTCCTTGAAATTTCTCTCAATCAAACTGTGAACAGTAGCCTTCATAAAATACACAAGCTCCAGCTTATTACCTCCCGTATCATTTTGAAAAATCTCATAATATTCCTTCTTCTTAGCCTTCCAGCTATCTTCCAACTCGCTATTCCAATACAAATACCTAAACTTGTACAAATCATACTCTCCATCTTCAAAAATCAGATCACATACCTCATCGCCAAACACATCCAACGCCTTCAACACATCATTGTTATTTTGCCTTAGCACAGACATAAAAAGCAAATGAACATCCTTCGTTTCCTTATCCAAAATGTAGAAGTAGCTATCCTTTAAATCATCAAAATATTGATAGAAACTTCCGCGTGCAATCGACAACCTATCCACAATATTTTTTACATTGCAATCTTTGAACGGCTTCGAGGAAAACTCGTCTTTCAGAACCTTATCAATCAAATTTTTCTTATCTTCACTCAAATTATAAAAAGTTTGCTTCGGCATATAATCACTCCTCAAATAAAATGACACTCTGTCATAATTAAATTATATGTGACACAGTGTCATTAGTCAAGATGAAATATGAAAATTTAGATTTTTCAATTTGGATTTTATTTTTCATTAAATTTAATCAAAAATCAATACAATTTCCCCCAAAAAATGTAATTTGTTAACGTTTGTGATATAATAAAAATAACTAAAAATTTCCAGGAGGGAAGCAATGAGTAAAGCTAAATTTGAAAGAAATAAACCACACGTAAACATTGGTACAATCGGTCACGTTGACCACGGTAAAACAACTTTAACTGCAGCAATCACACTTGTATTAAACAAGAGAATGGGCTCAGGAGAATTCGTAGACTACGCTAACATCGACAAAGCACCAGAAGAAAGAGAAAGAGGAATCACAATCAACACTTCTCACGTAGAATATGAAACAGAAAAAAGACACTACGCACACGTAGACTGTCCAGGCCACGCTGACTACGTTAAAAACATGATCACAGGAGCAGCACAAATGGACGGAGCAATCCTAGTAGTAAGTGCAGCAGACGGTCCAATGCCACAAACAAGAGAACACATCTTGTTAGCTAGACAAGTAGGCGTACCAAAAATCGCAGTATTCTTAAACAAAGAAGACCAAGTAGACGATCCAGAACTAATCGAATTAGTTGAAATGGAAGTACGTGATCTATTAAACGAATACGAATACGAAGGAGACGACACACCAATCGTAGTAGGATCAGCATTAAAAGCATTAGAAGATCCAGACGGAGAATGGGGAGACAAAATCATGAAATTGATGGAAGAAGTAGACGAATGGATTCCATCACCAGTAAGAGACGTAGACCACCCATTCCTAATGCCAGTAGAAGACATCTTCACAATCACAGGACGTGGAACAGTAGCTACAGGTAGAGTAGAAAGAGGAAAAGTAAAAGTTGGTGACAACGTAGAAATCGTAGGACTAACTGAAGAAAAAAGAACAGTAGTAGTAACAGGTGTAGAAATGTTCAGAAAACAACTTGACGAAGCAGAAGCAGGGGACAACATCGGAGCATTACTAAGAGGTGTACAAAGAGAAGACATCGAAAGAGGACAAGTACTAGCAGCACCTGGAACAATCCACCCACACACAAAATTTGAAGCAGAAGTATACGTATTAACAAAAGACGAAGGTGGAAGACACACACCATTCTTCTCAGGATACAGACCACAATTCTACTTCAGAACAACAGATGTAACAGGAAACATCGAACTAGAAGAAGGCGTAGAAATGGTAATGCCAGGAGATAACGCAAAATTCATAATCGAATTAATCACTCCAATCGCAATCGAAGAAGGATTAAGATTTGCCATCAGAGAAGGCGGAAGAACAGTAGGAGCAGGCGTTGTTTCTAAAATTATAGAATAATTAAACCTTATTTAAGGTAGATAAATTTGACAAGCTGAGCATCCGTTTTTAATGGATGCTCTCATTTTTTAAAGGAGGATTTTATGAACGATTTAACAAAATTGTTGTTTGATTATTTTAAGGATAACGATATAGACCCAAACAAAGTTGCAAATATGATTGAAGATGCAAAAATCAATGTGCTTGATGAAATGTTCGGAGAAGAAGGAGAATGGGTGCTAAAAAAACTTGGCAATGTTGAAAGCTTTGACAAGGAAAAAATCTTCCATTCAATAGCCCAAACATCCGATTCTGCTGGAGCAAAGATGAACTCTTCTGATGTGAACATTATCGTTGAAGATGTTTTGAAGAAAATGAAATCCATCAAGAGAAACGTATATCCAACAAAAGAAATCAGAGGATATGTTGAAGAAGCATTGGAAGAAGAAGGCTACAAAAAAGTATTGGAAGAATATAAAAACAACTAACGAGAGGCATAAATGAACACGAAAATTTTGAAAAAAGTTTTGGCATCAACGCTTGCGATTTCTATGGTACTACCAATTGGCGTTGCAAATGCTGACAAACAAAACACGCAACAAGAAACGAAATCGCAACAAGTTACAAGAATTTCTGGCAAGGATAGAATCACAACATCTGTAGAAATATCCAAATCAGCATACACTACATCAGAAAATGTCGTACTTGCGAGTGGATTCAACTTCGCAGATGCACTATCAGCAGGACAATTAGCATCAGCACTTGACGCGCCACTTTTATTATCATCACAAAATAAACTTGATTCACAAACAAAAAGCGAAATCCAACGTTTGAAAGCGAAGAAAGTTTATGTTGTAGGTGGAGACAATGCAATCAGCAAAAATGGAATTGACACAACATTAAAATCAGAAAACATTGACGTAACAAGACTTGAAGGACAAGACAGATATTCAACATCCCAAAAAGTAATGGAAAAAACAAAAGAAATCATCAACCCAGAATATTTGTTGATAGCAAGTGGCAAGAACTTTCCGGATGCACTAGCAGCGACATCATTTTTTGTAAATCACAAATCAGTAATGGTATTAAGTGACGGGCTAACTTATCCACAATCAAATCTACAAGAAATCGCAATCGGTGGAGTTAACCAACTACCACTAAAAGGCTTTAATGGAAAAAGAGTTTCTGGAAAAGACAGATACGAAACAGCACTACAAATCGCAAAACTTTCATTCGACAAGAATAACAACGCAATCCTTGCAAGTGGACAAGTATTCGCAGATAGCTTGTCAGCAGTAAGCTTAACTAAAAAACACAACGCACCAATCATACTTACACAATCAAATTATTTGACAGAAAATGCCAAGAAGTATTTGAACGACAAGAACGTGTTAATAGTCGGTGGAGAAAAGACCGTTGTGAATGATATTTTGACTAGGAAAAAACCTGCTGTAAAGAAAGAAGACAAGAATTTACACACAAAAACTGGAGAATATTCTTCAACACTAATACAGCAAAAACTATCAAAATCAGAATCGAGAAATTATAACCAAGCTTACGATGTTAAAATCAAGGGTGATTATCTGATAGTTTCTGGACATATGAAATACGTTAAAGACATCAATTCTTTTTCTGGCGGTAATCCTATAGGTGAAAGTGCAACTCATACTTTTAAAATTACAAACAAAACAGAGTTTACAGGAAACAGTGGACAAGCTCGTACAAGTTATTACACACCAGAAGGTTTTATCAAATACTATAATAGAGTTGGTAATGTAGGATTGGCACTATCTATTATTGTTGAAAATGGAGTAGTTACAAAAGTTGGAATATATTCATAAAACTTTAAACACAAGAGTGCAGATTTTTCTGCACTCTTTTTTGTAAGAAGAAAACCCCCAGTTAGACTGGGGGTTCAGTATAGCTTTAGCGATGAAAAACCAACAAAAAACCTCCTATGATATATAATTAAATTGTAGTTCGCCAACTGCAATAAAAAATATCAAGGAGGTAAGAAAATGTCATCAATAAATGACAAACATAGTTTATCACATACAAAATGGAACTGTAAATACCATATAGTATTTGCACCGAAATATAGGAGAAAAGAATTTTACGGAAGCAAAAGATTAGAAATAGGACAAATACTTCGAGAATTATGTAGCTGGAAAGAAGTAAACATAATAGAAGCTGAAGTATGCCCAGATCATATTCATATGTTAGTAGAAATACCACCGAAACTATCAGTATCAAGTTTTATGGGATTTTTAAAAGGAAAGAGTAGCATAATGATATATGAAAGATGGGGAAGCTTAAAATATAAATACAGAGGAAGACAGTTTTGGTGTAGAGGATATTATGTAGACACAGCAGGTAAAAATGCAAAAGCAATCCAAGAATATATCCAAAACCAATTAAAACAAGACCAGTTAAGTGAACAACTAACATTTGATGTAGTTGACCCTTTTAAAGGGTAGCAAGTAGAGGTTGCAAGTGGCGGACTAACCAACGCCATTGAGGCGTGGCTGGTAATACAGGCCCTTTGGGCCGCATGAGAAAAACCCCCGGCTACGCCGGGGGATGATTTTTAATAAAATTATATATTAAAAAATCTCAAATAGTGTATAATAATATTAAATATCAAAGGAGGAGTTTATGAATAAAACGAAAAACAAAAGTGTGTGGACACTCATCATTGGAGTGGTGTGTCTTGTCATTGCTTTTATATTGAAGGATTTTGAGTTTGGCTTTTTGGGAAATTTGAGGCCAATAGGTTTTGTGACGATATATATTTGTCCGATTGTAGGGATAATTGGAATTGTGTTTTCCTTGATTGAAAAAAGCGTTGCGAGAGCTTTGCTGAACTTTTTGTTGGTATTAGCTTTCCCAATAATAATGCTTGTTGGGCATTTATTTATTAAATAATAAAAATCTAAAAATAATTCGTTAGAAATTTTAATTTATTATGGTATCATAATAATATATTAAATTATCGGAGGAGAAAATGTTTATTAAAAATTTGAAAAAATTGACGGTAGCCGCATTGGCTGTTGTGTGTATGATTCCAGCTGGTGTGTCGAGCGCGAATGTTGAAAATGTGTCGAGAATTGCAGGAGAAGACAGGATTGCAACTTCTATTGAAATTTCAAAAGCGATGTTCAATGAATCGGATAATGTTGTGCTTGCTAGTGGATTTAACTTTGCGGATGCTTTGTCGGCGGGTCAACTTGCCGCGGCGTTAAATGCGCCACTTATTTTGTCAAATGATCAATTGGACAGTAGAACTAGCGATGAAATTGCTAAGTTAAAGCCAAAAAACATGTACATTGTTGGTGGCGAAAATGCGTTGGGCTCAGATATTGAAGAATCCGTAAAATCTGTTGTAAATGATATTAACATTGAAAGACTTAAAGGCAACGACAGATACGAAACTTCAGTGAAGGTTATGGAAAAAACTAAAGAGTTTGTCGATGCAGAATATTTATTGATAGCAAGTGGCAAAAACTTCCCTGATGCTCTTAGCGCTACTAGTTTCATGGCAGATCACAAGGCATTGATGGTTCTTAGTGATGGTAATTCTTATCCGAAATCCGATTTACAAGAAATCGCAATTGGTGGAGTTAACCAACTTCCTTTGAATGGTTTTACTGGTGAAAGAATTGCTGGAAATGACAGATACCAAACAGCGTTGGCTATAGCAAGACGTTCATTTGAAAATAATGAAAATGCTATATTGGCAAATTCAAAAGTTTTTGCAGATAGTTTGTCAGCAGTAAGCGTTGCTAAAAATTACAAGGCGCCTATTATTTTGACTGACAATGAAAATTTGACACAATCAACTAAGAGTTATCTAGAAAATATGAATTCTGTAACTATTATTGGTGGAGAAAAGTCTGTATCGAGCAATATATTTTCTAATCCTACTGCTGAAGAAGTAAATGAGATGAAAAGACTTGAAAATGAAAAAAAAGCCAGGGAAGAACAAGCTAGAAAGCAAAGGGAATTAGAACTTAAAAAGCAAGAACAAGCCAAAAAAGAAGCTTCAAAGCCAACAAAACCTAACTACATTTACCAAGATGGATACGGCCCTGTAGGCGAAGGCAGAATTAAAGGAAATATGAATTCGATGATTTATCATCTTCCTGGACAAAGAGACTACAACAAGATTAAACCAAGTCATATAAGATATTTTAGAACAGAAAAAGAAGCTCGTGCTGCAGGTTTCAGAAGAGCTTTAAGATAACATAGAATGCTTCGTCATCGACGGGGCATTTTTTATTTGCAAACTAATCTCATTTGGGTATATATATCTAAGGGAGTGATAAAATGAGAATTTTGTATGCGATTAAAAATATGGAGATTTGCATCAACAGTGTTGGTGCGAGAATCGAATATTTTAAGATAGATGATGTGGATGTTATTGATGATTTGAAAATTTGCATTCCAAATTACGGTGTGGACAAGACTTTTCGTTATCCGACTGATGGTATTTTCGTAGATGAAGAATACGATGTGGTGAGTAAGTCTGAGGATATGTGTGTGCTTAGGTGTGTGCGTGATGGGATCGAAAGTTTTGTTGTGTATCAATTCACACCAGATTTTGTGAGTGTGAATGTAAATGTGATTAACAATTCTAACGACACAATTAAGATGAATCCTGCTGTTGTGATTGATTGGAAGAATGATTTGGATAATCAAAATATTGTGAGTGAGATTTCCGGATACAAATTAGAATCTACAAGTGATTTTGTCGATGGAAATTGTTCGTATTATGTGTCTAATTTGAACAAGGATTCAGTTGGTTCAAAGTTTGCTTTGAAAAGCGGTGAGAAATGTTCTATTTCTGCTAAGATTAGGATAGTTTCGTGATTTATCGCCATCGTGGGATATGAATTTCTGCGATATTTTATGATATAATAATATGATAACGGAGGTGGGATTATTAATACGATTGATTATAGATCTTTAATGAGAATTTCATTAAAAGCTCTGATGATTTATGTTGTGAGCTTGTTTGTATTTCCATTTGGATTTATTGTGTTGCCTTCTTATTTTATTAAGTTAGGATTGGAAAAAGATAACAGACTGGCTCTGATATCTTTCGGGATATTTTTTGTGTTGAGTTTGCTTGTGTCAAGCCCTATGATTGCGATTCCTATCGGATTGTACATAATTTTAGTGTTTTATTCGATTTTGAATTTAATAAGTGCGGGATTTTCTGACACACAAGCTATAACGATTAGTTTTGTGGGGATATGTGCGTTCGTTGTGTTGACGAATTTGCTTTTGAAATTAAACGCGGATATGTCGATTGCAGATGTGATTAGTACGAAGTTGAATGACTTCATGAAGGTTTTGAGTTCTGTGAAGATGGACGAAGAATTGATGAAGACTTTGACGGATTTGATGAATCAATCAACTAAGCTTATTGTAAAAGCTGTGTATGCGATTTTGGGAATTATCGCTTTTTACTCAAGTGTGTTGAATGTGTATATTCCACAAAAATCTAAGGAACATCAATTTCACGATTTCAGAATAGATATGAAATTCACAAGCGCAATTGTTGGATTGGTGTTGATTTCGGGAATAACTTATTTTGTGAACAGAGATTTGGGAAATTATTTGTTGTATAATTTGTCGATTTTCGGAATTTATTCATACTTATTGGGTGGGATTGCTTTGATGTTTTCATATTTGAAATCATTGTCGACGCCATTTAAGGTGTTGACTGTGTTGGTTTCTGTTGCAATTCAACCGTTTATTTATATTTTGGCAGTCTTGGGAGCTTTGAACAGCTTCAAGGATTTGAGAAAGAAGGAAAACAATGCAAGAGCTTAAATATTCACTGAAACATTTGATTGTGGAAGCAGTTTTGTTGGTGATACTTTCTGCGATTTTGTTTTATTTTCAAAATATCATAGGAACGTTGGCTTTTATCGCTTCGGCTTTTATGATTGTGGATCAATACACATACATCAACAAGAAAAACAAAAGGGTTGAGGACAAGATTATTAATCTTAACAACGAGTTTACAGATATTACTAAGAATGCTGTGTTCAAGGTTCCTTTTCCACTTTTGATTATCAACGATAAGAACAAAATCAGCTGGTTTAACACTTATTTTAAGGATTTGGCTGATGATGAGATTGAGATTTTTAACAATGAAATCGAAAAAATTCTGGATTTGAAGACTGTAAAAGACGACGAAGACCACTTGGATTATTACGAAACGCAAGTTGACGGCAAGTACTACAGATTTTATCCAGTGACGATAAAAGACAGTGAAGACAAGGATTTGACTTTGCTTTACGGTATCGACAACACTGCTTTTATGGATGTTGTGACGCTTTTGGACGAAAAAAGACTGGGACTTGTGGATATTTTCATCGACAATTACGACGAAGCGCGTAACAGCATCAAAGAAGAGGAAAGAACGAGGGTGTTTTCTGATGTGGAAAATATTATGCAAGATTTTGCCAGAGAACACAACGCGTTTATTAGAAAATACGAATCGGATAAATTCGTGATGATTGTCGAAAAGCACGAGCTTGAAAATATTATGCAACAAAAATTTTCGGTGTTGGATATGATTAAGGATATCAAGAATACTAACAATGTTCCCGTTACTTTGAGTATTGGGGCGTCGATTATTGGCGATAATCCTTACGAAATTCACGAAAAATCCAGATCATGCTTGGATGTTGCATTAGGTCGTGGTGGAGACCAAGCGGTGGTCGACACGGGCGAATTGAAATATTTCGGCGGCAAGAACAAGGCTGTTGAAAAACGTAACAAGGTTAAGGCAAGGGTTGTGTCACATGCGTTGAAGAAGCTTATCGAACAAAGCTCGAATGTGTTTATTATGGGACACAAAAACCCAGACATGGATTCTATCGGGTCTTGTTTGGGAATGTTAGAAGCGTGCAAGATTAACAACAAGGAATGCTACATTATTTTGAATGAGGTTGGTCCTCAAATCGAAAATATTTACAATGCGGTTTTTGAAGAAAAACCAGATTACAAGAAATATTTTGTGAAGAATGCATTTGCGAAGGAAAATTGCAACAGCAATAGTTTGGTGATTATTTGCGACAATCACAGGAGAAACTCTGTTGAGTGCCAAGAAATCATGGATATTTCTAAAAACATCGTTGTTATCGATCACCACAGAAGAAGTTCCGATTATATCAAGGAAACTTCGTTGACTTATTTGGAGCCTTACGCATCCAGTGCGTCTGAAATGGTGACGGAAGTGTTGTTCTATATGACAGAAAAGCTAGAAATACCAAAGGTTGTAGCAGAGGCATTACTTGCTGGAATAACTGTGGATACGAAGAATTTCTTCTATCAAACAGGTGTTAGAACTTTTGAAGCGGCATCTATTTTGAAAAGACAAGGCGCAGACAGTGTCAAAGTTAAGAAACTTTTCAAGGACGATGAGAGAACTATCAAACTCAAATCAGATGTTATCGCTTCATCGAAAATGTACAAGAACAATATCGCCATCGGAAGATTGGAAGAAGAAGTGGACGAATCCATTTTGGTTGCGGCACAATCAGCAGATGATTTGCTCAACATTTTGGGAGTGGAAGCTTCGTTTGTGTTGGCGAAAATAAAAGATAAAATCCATGTTAGTGCGAGAAGTTTGGGCAAGATTTCCGTGCAATTGATTTTGGAAAAAGTCGGAGGCGGAGGTCACCTTACAAGTGCAGGTGCGCAACTAGAATGCAGCATGGATGAAGCAGAAGAAAAGATAAAACAAGCAATTGATGAATATATCAAGGAGGATACGGATGAAAGTTATATTGACTAGTGATGTAGATAAGTTGGGAAAAGCTGGCGAAATGGTTAATGCAAAGACTGGCTTTGCGAGAAATTTCCTACTACCAAATAAATTAGCAGTACAAGCTACAAAAGAAAATATAAAAATTTGGGAAGAAAAACAAGCAGAACTAAGAGCGATTGAAAGAGAAAATATCAAAAACGCTAATGAATTAAAAGAAAAAATCGAAAATATAAAAGTTAAGATTATCGCCAAAACAGGTGAAGGCGACAGACTTTTCGGTTCAATCACTTCAATGGATATCGAAAAAGCATTAAAGGAGCAACACAGTTTGGATGTTGACAAGAAAAAAATCGAAATGAAAGACAACATCAAATCTTTGGGAACATTTAATGTTGTAGTTAAGGTATATCCTGATATTAACGCTAACTTAGAAGTAATTGTAGACAAGGAATAATTGTAAAATACACGACAGAAAGGCGGTGAGGTAATGGAAAATCAACAAAATATTATGCCGTGCGATTTGGAAGCTGAGAGAAGTGTAATCGGTGCGATGATAATCGACGAGAGAGCTGTGGATGATGCGGCAGAAATCGTGGAGCCGATAGATTTTTATTCTACGAAATACCAAGAAATCTACAAGGCGATTTTGCAAGTAATCGACGAGAAAAAGCCTGTGGATTACATTACATTGGAAGACAAATTAAAATCCAATAATATGTACGAAATTATCGGCGGGATTGATGAGCTTATCAGCATTTCAGAAGCTGTAGGAAGTGCTGTGAATGTAAAATACTACGCAGATATTATAAAAAGCAAGGCAATTATCAGGAATTTGATGCGCGTGTCACAAGATGTCATTGATATGTCCATTGCCAACAATTCCGTTGGTGAAGTTTTAGAATACGCTGAGAGTAATATTTTCAAAATCAGTCAGAACCGAAACCACCAAGATTTGGTTCCAATCCAAGAAATGTTGGAGCCAACTCTTGCACGAATTGGCGAAATGAGTATGACCCAAGGACAATTAACCGGCGTTACGACTGGGTTGATTGATTTGGATAGACAACTTTCAGGTCTTCAAAACTCAGATTTGATTTTACTTGCAGCGCGTCCTGCAATGGGTAAAACATCACTTGCGCTTAACATTGCATACAAGGCTAGTGTTGAACATCAAGTTGCGATTTTCTCTCTTGAAATGAGTAAGATGCAATTGACTCAAAGATTATTGTCTGCTCTTAGTAACATTAATTTGTCGGAACTTGTGTCTGGTAAAATTACTGAGTGGACAAATCTCGGACAAGCAGCACAATTATTAGCAGAAAGTAATATGCATGTCGATGATACTTCGTCGATTTCGCTTAATGAGCTTCGTTCCAAATGCAGAAAATTAAAAGCACGTGGACAATTGGATTTGGTGATTATAGATTATTTGCAACTTATGACTACCAATTCCAGAAGTGAGAACAGACAACAAGAAATCTCCACGATTTCAAGAGGACTCAAAGGTTTGGCGAAGGAATTAAATTGCCCGATTCTAGCGTTGAGTCAGTTGTCACGTGCGCCTGACCAAAGACCGAACCACAGACCGGTCATGAGTGACCTTCGTGAATCTGGGGCGATAGAACAAGACGCGGACGTTGTGTTGATGTTGTATCGTGATGATTATTACGATCCTGAAACTGACAAGCCAAACATCGCGGAAATTATCGTCGCAAAACACAGAAACGGTCCAACGGGAACTGTGGATACTTTATTCGACAAGGAACACACGAAGTTTATGGATTTGGACAAGCAAATGCCCGATGTAGGAGCGTTTGACAAATGATAACTACTGAGAGGTTAACGTTAGAAGATTTTACGTTGGACGATGCATTTGAAATCGAACAATGGGGAAAACACACAGACGAACGACTTATCGATTACAATTTGTCAGATTTGGACGATTTTGAAATAAAAATGTGGTATCGCCAAAAAAGAGAAATGAAAACTCAAAAATATTTTGCGATTAGGGACAAATCTCGCAAATTAGTAGGATATGTGGGTCTGAAACAATACGACAAGTTCACGAAAACAGCGTTTTTGGGTATTGTTTTGGATCCAAATGAAATGGACAAATCATACGGCGAAGAATCCATCAAAGCTTTGATTAACATTGGGTTTAAAGTTTACGGATTGGACAGGATTTTCTTGAATGTGAATAATTTCAACAAAAGAGCGATAAAATGCTACGAAAAATGTGGATTCAGGAAGTTTTGTAGTTACGAAGAAGTGTTCGAAAATCAAAGATTGGACACGCACGACGAAGAATTCGATGAATTTTTTATCGTCAAAGACGGTACGATTTTTTCGAAGAACACTACGATGGCGATTGATAATAAGAGGTGATTTTATGAAATATAGTGTAGAAAAATTTAAAATAGATTTGGGCGAAACACCTATTGAAAATATATTTTTGAATCAATATCTTCAAGTAGCCACAGGAAATCAACTAAAAGTGTATTTGTACGCGTACAAGCTTGCCAAGGATACTTCGGCGAACGTGGATATTTCAGACGAAGAAATCGCGAAGGCGTTGGATTTGACTGAAAGCGAAGTATCTGAGTGTTGGAATTACTGGCTGGACGAGGGAATTATCAAACGATACACTGACGCAGAGACACAAACTAACCACACGGTTTTTTTGAGTTTGAGACAATTGTATCTTGGAATTACAAATCCTGAGCCAGATGAAAGTCAGAAGACTTACATTCCACAAAATAGTCAAGAAATCAAAGAGATGTTCAGAGATATCGAAGACATCAGAGATATGGAATTATCCAAATCAGAAATGGAGCGAATTTTG
The DNA here is from genome assembly GCF_000159695.1 of Finegoldia magna ATCC 53516. NCBI lineage: Bacteria > Bacillati > Bacillota > Tissierellia > Tissierellales > Peptoniphilaceae > Finegoldia > Finegoldia magna. Next base: position 1,096,836 of record NZ_CM000955.1, on the reverse strand, counting down.
GAACACATTTCCACTTATCACCAAACACCAGAGTTGGTGGTGACAGCTTTTCATTATTGTACAACTAATCCGAACACGAAAAACAATACGAATTACGTTTTGCAAGTTCTCAGAAATTGGAAGCTTGACGGTATCATGACGTTGGAACAATGGCAAGAAGAAAACAACAAAAAGCAACAAAGAAAAACGAAAAAGAGAACTTACTACAGACCGAAGACTAACGATATTGAAAACAAGGCTACAAATATTAACTCGAAATTTTTGAACGATTTTATCAAGAAATCAAAAGAGCAAAAGGATAAATAATAATGAGCTACGCAAAAGAAGCCAACAGAATATTGGAAGATTACAGAAATCAATCCAAAAAAGAATTGGACATGAGATTTGATGAAGTTTTTCGAAAAGTTCCAGAATACGAGAATTTGCTCCAACACCGAAACGAGATTGGATACGAATATCTGAAAAAAAGCATCAAAGCTGACAAGGAAGAATTAAAGAATTTGGAAGATGAAATCAAATCCACTGAAGAAAAAATGCACAAATTGCTCATATTAAGTGGGTTTCCAAGTGATTATTTGAACTTGAAGCATCGCTGCGACAAGTGTGAGGATACTGGAGTTTACAACGGAAAAATGTGTTCTTGCAAGAAAACAATCATGGTAAACATTGCACGTGAAAAAAGTTCACTTAACGAGCAAATGAAACAACAAAACTTTGATAGATTTGACATCAACGTTTTTGATACGAAAAAAGACAGCGCACAAGGAATGTCCCAACGTGAAAACATGGAAGCAATCAGTGAGAATTTGAAATATTATTCCAAGAATTACACGAAAAACGCGAAGTCGCTGTTGTTGTACGGACAAGTTGGAACTGGTAAAACATATTTGTTATCGTGCATGGCGAAAGAAATCATTGAAAACGGATTTTCTGTGATTTATTTGTCTGCGATGCAATTGTTGAAGCAACTTTTTTCGATAAGATATCAGAATTTCAACGAGAAACCACAACCAGAAGTTGAAGATATTATCTACAACTGCGATGTGCTTATGATTGATGATTTGGGAACGGAAAATTCCACAGAAACCAACATCAGCTTACTATTTGATCTTTTAAATTACAGAATTCAAAACCAAAAAACTACGATAATTTCGACAAATATCGACCTTGATGATTTGACAACACAATACGATCAGAGAATTTCATCGAGAATCAAGGGCGAGTTCATACCGATACAATTTTTCGGCAGGGATATAAGAGAAGAGAGGTTCAAAAACGGACTATGATTTATGTAACAGCTGAACAAATGAGACAAATCGACCACTACACGATTCACGAAATCGGAATTCCATCGATTGTGTTGATGGAAAACGCCAAAGCGCAAATCTCCAAACACATTTTGGACAAGAAATTCGACAAAGCGTATGTGTTTGCATCTGTTGGAAACAACGGTGGAGATGGCTTGGCAGTTGCAAGGGATATTTACAACGAAGAACGATGTGTGAAGGTGTATGTGATTGGAAGGCTAGAAAAAGCATCGACGGATTTTAAAATCAATTACGATATTTTGAAAAAATTAGACGTTGAGATTGAATTTGTAGACGAAAACACGAAATTCGACATCACAGAAAATGATTTGATTGTCGACAGCATTTTTGGAACGGGACTCAAAAGAGACATCGAAGGAATTTACAAAGATGTAATCGACATGATTAACGACACACAAGCATTCGTTGTGAGCGTGGATATGCCATCGGGGTTGGATTCTGATGAAAATAAAATCCACAACGTAGCAGTGAAGGCAGATCTTCTTGTGACATTGCAATTACCGAAAAAGTCGTTGCAAGAGTACGAGGGAGAATACGTCGTGGAAACCATAGGTATACCGGAAAAATCAATTAAACATGTATTAAATAACGCTTCGTAAGAGGCGTTATTTTGGTGGGTAAGGAAATAAAAGTTGCAAAACGCTTAATCGACTACGAAAATTGGCAAATTCTAATCTCGAAATCCTAAAATTTGAAGCTCGCTACGCTCAAGCGGTGCAATTCTTTAACGTTTCATTTCGCTTGAATTTGTATTTGTTTTCTCCAGATGATATTCGATGCAATAAGGCTTAACTAAATTGCAACAAGAAAACGCCTTACGAAGCTTTGCGCAGTACATGTTTAATTGATAGAGAAAAAAGAGGGGATGTGTGTGAAATTTTACAAAATTTTCAACTCAAAATATGTTAGCAATAAAAAGTAGAAACCGATTTGGATAGGAATTTGTTATAAGCAAAAACATCGTAAAGGAGCGAATCGTTCGGAAAAAATTGCTTTAAATTCAAGCGAAATGAAACGTAAAAATCGCGCTGTTTGAGCGTTAGCGAGTTCGCGATTTTAGTTTCATGAGCGTTGAATTTATCAATTTTTGTAGTCAGATGAGCGATTTACGAGTTTTTGGTAAACTTTCTTTATCGACAAATAAATCGGTTTATACTTTTTAGCGACTCATTTGCATTGAGTTTAATTATTTGGTAAAATTACTGTTGCCTAGTTAAAACTGAAATTTATTTCAGGACTTGTTTGAGAGCTCCAAGTATAAAAAAACAGGGCGTTATTTTTGAGTTCTCCTATATTTTATTAGGAGGTTTTTTTATTGAGAAAAACGAATACGAAATTGTTGACTACTATAGCGATTTGCGTTGCAATCAACTGCCTTGGTGCTTTTATCGCTGTTAGTACGAAGGTTCCTTTGTTATTGGATCACATAGGATCCCTATTAGTGTGTATGTTATTTGGATGGAAATACGGGGTTGTGACGGCGTTTTTGTCATCTGTTATGAATCAAGTTCTTTTCGATCCATTTGCGCTTCCATTTGCTCCTACGGGTATGCTTATGGTGTTTATGGTTGGAATTTTGTACGAAAAGGGATATTTCAAGAAATTGCACACTATTCCTGCACTTTTATTGGCTGTACTTCCAGGCGCTATTTTGGGTGCTATTATTCAAGGATATATTTTTGGTGGGGTTACAAGCTCAGGAAGTGATGTTATCGTAAGATTCATGATCAACAAGGGTATCAATCCAGCTGCAGCATCTTTTATCAACCAATATTTTATGGAATTTGTGGACAGACTTATTTCATTTAGTGTCGTGATGACTGCTGTTAAGAGGATTAAGCTTGAATCGATACGCTAAGATTGAGGAAAAATTAAAACGCGAGATTGTGCTTTTGAAAGGCAGACCATGTTTTTGGGGCAAATGCACTTTTTGCGATTACATTGAAGACAATACGATGGATATGGATGATGCTGTTCGTGAAAATCGTGAGATTCTTCAAAATGTGACTGGCGAATTCGGTGTTTTGGAATGTATTAATTCGGGAAATGTGTTCGAACTTCCAGAACAGACGAAAATCGACATCAAGAATTTAATTCATAAGAAGAATATTCACACATTGGTTTTCGAAGCGCATTATATTTTCAAAAATAGACTTCACGAAATCAGGGAGTTTTTCGGCTGCGAAATTTTGTTTAAGACGGGGATTGAATCGTTCGATTACGATTTTAGAGAAAATGTCCTCAACAAAAACGCGAAATTTACTGATGTAAAAGAGGTGTCCGATTATTTTGATTCGGCTTGTTTAATGGTTGGAATCAAGGGTCAAACTAAGGAGATGATTGAAAAAGACATTGAGATTGGTTTGGCTAATTTCAAATGGATTACTATTAATATTTTCATAAATAATTCTACGCCAATTAAAAGAGATGATGAGCTTGTGAAGTGGTTTTTGGAAAATCACTACGATTTGAAAAATCATCCGAAAGTCGAGATGTTAGTTGAAAACACTGATTTGGGAGTTGGTTAAACTTCCGTCAGTGTTTTTTATTTGATTTTAATATATAATAATGTTAATAGGATATGGGAGGAAATATGAAAAACAAATTATTTAAAATCGCATTTGTGATTTTCGCTGTCGTATTTGTCACATCTTGTTCGAAGAAAATGCCAGAAATTACCGAAGAAAACAAGGCTTATGTGGCAGATTATTTGAATGACGGATTCAAAAATGTGGACATTTCAAAAGACGGTAGGTTGGAAAAATCAGATGTCGAAAAAATCGCAGCGAACTTTAACAAGCCGTACGATTATAATGGCGAAGATGTTGTAAATTCGTTGGATACATTTTTCTACGGGGAGAGCTTCGCATCACCAAAAGATATCACGCTTAAAAATTTCGTGGCGAATTTTCCAAGCAAAACGCTGGATCCTGACAAGGACAAATCCAAGATAGACGAATTGAAGAAACAAAATCCAGACGCGTTCAAAAAAACAAGAGAAAACGCAAAGATTTTGAAGGTGGACAGGAATTTGGTGGACGCTGTGTTGATAAAATATGCGAATATTTCATCAGATGATGTCACAAACAAAGAAAATGTCGTGTATTCTAAGGATGACAATTCGTATTATGTGATGGAAAATGATGAAGAGTGGGCGTTTGAGCCAGTGGTGTGCAAAATCAATTCCAAGGAAATTATTTTAGAAGATGATATCAAATCGGAACTTAAACTTGTACAAAAAAGTGGTAAGTTTTTTATAAAATCTTTTGAATTATCTCCTAATGCTTGTTGTGAATAAGGGATTATTATGCTATAATGTAATAAAAGGTACTGTACAAAGCAAAGGGAGGAAATTATGATTACTTTAGCATTTGTTATTTTGATAGTTATTCTATCAATAGTTTTCGCAGCTATTTTGGGAACTTTTGGTTTGATATTGGGATTAGGCGGCGCAATTGTAGGAATTTTGGTTGCAATTGGAGCTGTTGCCTACTCATTTTTGAAAGTTTTCATCAAAATAGCATTAGCAGTGTTGGTAATTAGATTTATTTACAGAAGATTTTTCGCAAAAGAAGAAATATAAAGGAAGTGGAGTATGGATAACAAATATTTAAAATACATTTTGTACATATTCTTGGCTATTTTGGCTTTGAATATCATGATGGGAATTATGGGAATAACTGTTAGTATTTTGAAATTCTTGATGAAAGTATTCTTGGTTTTAGTAGTAATAGGATATGTGGCAAAATTTTTCCAAAATGCAGACAAAGATATGTAGAAAATAACACTGAGCAAATCTTTTGAGATGAGCTTGGTGTTTTTTGTTTTTTAAGACAGTTTAGAAATGGTGTTGCTTGGGGTTGAAATAGATAAACAAATCAGATTAGCATTTTGTACGAACATCTGACTACAAAAACAAAGAAATTCATCGCTTGTGAACCTAAAATCTCAAGCGCAAGCTTCGCTTTGGCGCGAGTGAGATTTTTTGACGGTTCCCTTCGCTGGAATTTCTGATTGTTTTTTCCGTATGATGTTCTTAACAAAAACGCTAATCTGATTATGAATCTATGAACAAATTTCTAAATGCAAAATGCTAATATGAATATAAAAAATCATTCTAATTATTGCAATTCACATTGTGATATAAGATAATTTAGGTATAGAGGTGAATTATGAAAAAACACAAGCGTAAATTGTTTTTAATTCTTGGAGTCATTCTTTTGGCGTTTTGTTTATTCTTATTTAACTTGCGTGGCTATAGAATTTTACAATCCAGAACTTTTAGAAAATTTTACGATAGAATTGATTTCAAAATAGATACTAAAGAGTTGAAGATTCCAGAAGATGCACTTGCTTTCTCGGTATATGACATGAATAAAGGAAAATACTTGTTTTATGAAGGCGGTGGACAATTACCAACTGTTGCAAGCTTATCGAAGCTTTTTGCGATTGATTACGCACTAACGAAGGTAAAATTAGATGACACCATCGAAGTAAACCGAGAATTGCTTGAGCTTGTTCCCGAAGGCTCATCACTAGCCCATTTGAAAGTCGGAAAGTACACAGCCGAGCAAATAATGCAGGCTATGCTTGTGCCATCTGGAAATGATGCGGCTTTTGCGTTGGCATACAACATCGGCAAAAAAGACTTGGGAGATGGTTACAGTGCAAAAAAATACGTGGATTATTTTGTAAAAAATCTCAGCAAGTACCTCGCAGATGAAGGTTACAGCAAAACCCACTTGTTCGATCCGAGTGGATTTTCCATACAAGCAGATACTAATTTAAAAGATATTAATAGAGTAACGCTCAAACTTATTGATTACGATTTTGTAAAAAAATGTATGGGAAAGAGTTCTTTTAGCATAAAAACTTCTCAGGGAGAATTTACATGGGAAAATACTAATGAATTTTTGGATCCAAAATCAGCGTTCTACAATAAAGATATAAAAGGCGTCAAGACTGGAACCATGGCTTCGTCGTATAATATCGTTGTTTTGTATGAGAAAGATGGCGAGAAATATCTAATAACTTGTCTTGCATCTCACACCAATGAAGACAGGTATAAGGCTGTTCAATCGGCTATAAACACAATTATAAATAAAAAATAAGAGATGAAAACAGATTAGCGTTTAAAATGCTGATCTGTTTTTTAAAAATTTATTGTATTCATTAAATCATATTAGCATTTTTGCTAAGATGCAAATTAAATGCAATCTGTATTTAAAAAATCTAAAAACGTTGTAATTGAGCTATACATTGACACAACTAGATTATTTGTGGTAAAATATACATTAATATAGTTGAATATTGCAGTTGATGAAGAAATAGTAATTATTGGAGTAATTCAGAGAGCTTATGTGTGGTGCGAATAAGTATATGAAGATAATGAATCTAACTTCTATGCGTTATTAGTTGAGAGAGCTTATGCTAATTAGGGTGGCAGTCGCGGAAACGTAATTTTCGTCCCTTGGTATGAGTTTTTTTATTGTTTTATAAGGAGAAAGTTATGTTAGATATTAAAAGAATTAGAAACAATCCAGAAGAAATCGTTGAAGCGCTTAAAAAAAGAAGAGGAGAATATCCAATTCAAAAACTTTTGGATACTGATGAAAAAAGACGTGAAGTTATTCAAAAAGTAGAATCAATGAAGGCGGAACAAAACAAATTATCTAAACAAGTTCCACAAATGAAGAAAAACGGAGAAGATACTACAGAACTTTTCAAAAACTTGAAGAAGTTATCTGATGATATCAAATCTATGGATGACGATTTGAAAGATATCGACGAAGAAATCAGAGAATATTTGATGGAAATTCCAAACACTCCTAACAAAGATGTTCCTGTTGGTTTGGATGATACTGAGAATTTGGAAATGAGAAAATGGGGCGAACCAAGAAAATTTGATTTTGATATTAAGGCTCACTGGGATTTGGGCGTTGACTTGGATATTTTGGATTTCGAAAGAGCAACTAAGATTTCCAAATCAAGATTTAGCGTGTTCAAAGGAAAAGGCGCACGACTTGAAAGAGCTTTGATGAATTTCATGGTGGATCTTCACACTGATAAACAAGGTTACACTGAAATGAATACTCCAGTATTGATGAGTCCAAGTGCGATGATGGGTACAGGTCAAATTCCAAAATTCAAAGAAGATATGTTTTACTGCGAAAAAGACGACATGTATCTTGCTCCTACTGCAGAAGTTCCTGTAACTAATTTATTGGCAGGAGAAATTTTGGAACAAGGAAGTTTGCCAATTTATTACACAGCATTTACTCAATGTTTCAGAAGAGAAGCAGGAAGTGCTGGACGTGACACAAGAGGTTTGATCAGAAATCACCAATTTGAAAAAGTCGAAATGGTAAAATTTGTTGAACCTTCTACAAGTTATGACGAATTAGAAAAACTTACAAATAACGCAGAAGAAATCTTGCAATTGTTGGAAATTCCATACAGAGTTGTTAGACTTTGCTCTGGAGATTTGGGATTCTCATCTGCAATGACTTATGACGTTGAAGTGTGGATGCCAAGTTATAACAGATACGTTGAAATCTCAAGCTGTTCAAACTTTGAAGATTTCCAAGCAAGACGTGCAAATATCAGATATCGTGACGAAAATAATAAGCCACAATACGTTCACACATTAAACGGTTCAGGACTTGCTATTGGACGTTGTTTTGCAGCTGTAATCGAAAACTATCAACAAGCTGACGGAAGTATAAAAATTCCTGAAGTGCTACAAAAATACACAGGATTTGATATAATAGACTAGTAAACTAAAATTAAGATAGGAAAAGAAATGAAGGCTTATATAATCGCTAGAGGATATCCGACGGATAAATACAAAATGAACGGAATATTTGAATTGGATCAGGCAATTGCACTAGCAAAAAAAGGCGTAGAAGTTGTGTTGATTGCACTTGATTTCAGATCACTTAGACGTTTTCGCAAATATAAAAGTGAATATTTTATAAGAGATAATGTCAAAGTGTATTCCTTTCATTTTCCGATTGGAAGATATATAGTCAAAAGCCTTTATGACTTTTCTTATTTGGTACTGAGACATTTCTACAAAAAAGTGGAGAAAATCGAAGGAAGACCGGATGTAATCCACACTTATTTTACAGACCAAGGATATTACGCATCCAAACTTGCTAAAGAGTTGAACATTCCATTCGTACTTACAGAATGCAATTCTGTTGTAAATCAAGACACTATCAAACCTTCTTACAGAAGAATCGCCGAAGAAACTTACGACAGGACAGACGGGCTTATAACTGTAAGTCCCAAATTCAAAGAGAAAATCAAAGAAGAATTTGGAAAAGATTCCACGGAGATTGCGATTATTCCAAATCTTACGATTTTCAAAAACAACGAGAATTTCAAAAGAGGAGACATCTTCAACATCGTATCCACTGGGAATGTAATCACGACAAAAGGTCCACAAGAATTAATCGAGGCGTTCAACATTGCTTTTTCGAACGATAAGCATGTGAAGCTTACGATTTATGGGGACGGATTTTTGCGAAAACCGTTACTTAAAATGGTCGAAGAGTTGAATTTGACAGACCAAGTATTTCTTCCTGGATCAACAAAAAGAGAAAAAATCGTTGAAGGCTACAATAATGCGGATATGTTTTGCTTGTATTCGTATTCAGAAACTTTTGGGTTGGCGTATTTGGAAGCATTGTCTGCAGGATTACCTGTGGTTGCTAGCAAGTGCGGTGGGCCAGAACATTTAATAAATGAAGAAAATGGAATATTGGTTGATAGATTTAACGTTGAGAAGTTAGCCGAAGCGTTAAGATATATGCACGATAATATTGAAAAATACGACAGGGAAAAAATATCACACGATATCAAAGAAGTATATTCCGAAGAAAAAATTACAGATGATGTAATAAAAGTGTACGAAGAAGTTATATCGAAAAGATGAGGTGAGAAATGAAGAGTATTAAAAAAATAATACCCTTAATGTTAATACTTGCTATTGTATTTCAACCTGCATTATCAAAAGCGGACTCTAAGTTGGGATTTGAAAACAAAGTAAACTCGTATTACACGATTGAACAGGATTATTCCCAAGAATTGTTGAATTACAACGAAAATAAACCTTATGCTATAGCATCGCTTACTAAAATCATGACTTATGTTTTAGTTATGGAAGATATCAACGCAAACAAATACAAGCTCGACGATAAAATCAAAATCCAAACACAATACGCAAAGCCTGAAGCGAGTACTATGCAACTTAAAAAAGGCGAAGAAGTAACTGTAAATGATTTGATAAGGGGAATGATGATAGTCAGTGGAAATGACGCCGCAGACGAATTAGCAGTGAAATCAGAAGGATCTGTGGCAAAATTTGTCGAAAGAATGAACAAAAAAGCAGCCGAATTAGAATTGGAATCTGCGAAGTTTTATTCTGCATCAGGTTATCCTGAAAACGACAAGGAAAACATGATGAGTGCAAAAGATTTGGCGAAATTAACCACTTATACAATCAACAATTACCCACAAGTTTTAAATTACACAAAAACACAAAAACTTAGTATGCCGTCTAGAAAATACGAAGGCGTGACTACAGTTCCATTTTTAGGAAAAATCGAAGGCGTAGATGGATTTAAAACAGGAACAACTGAAAAAGCTGGATACTGTTTGATAACTACGATGAGTTTGAAACCAAACAATCCGAACAACAAAGTAGTTTCCGTATTGATGGGAGCTCCCACAAAATACGATAGAAATACTTACCAAAAAATAATATTGGAGTACGTCAGAAATTCATTTGAGCCAATTAATATATTAAACAGCGAAAAACCAATCGAAACGAAATCAGTCAACAGCGTTGTTGACAAAAACGTTGAGATTTATCCGACAGAAGACGTATCCATTTTGTATAATACAAAAACAGGTCTGCAACAAAAAGTCGACATCAAAAAAGACTTGAAAGCTCCTTTGAAAAAAGGACAAATCGTCGGAAAAGTTGTAATCGACACTGGAAAAGGCGACAAGAGAGAAGTAAGTCTCGTTGTCAAAAAACCTTACGAAAAAGCAGACACATTAACCAGAATAAAAAGAAGTGCCAAATACACTTACGAATTATTAGAAGCACTTCTTACATCATAAGCCGATTTGAGTCGGTTTTATGTGCTTCCATAATTAAGCTGGATATAATACCCCCCTCCTAAGGGGGCATCCCCGGTTCGAATCCGGGTGGGAGTACCAAGCAGAAAGCCTAGAATTTACACGTTCTAGGCTTGTTTTTATTTTATAGAATTTTACAGATAGTACTCACAATTCTTTAAGATTCTTGTAGAAAGGGAACAAAAAGGGAACAAAAAGGGAACAAAAAGGGAACAAATATAAAAAGCATCACTACTGATTTTTTTAAAATCATATTGTTGCATATACACTTATTATTTCAAATTATTTAAGTGTAAATACAACAATTATTTTTCGTTATCGTAAATTTTATTTTTCTCTGGTAAATATTTCCAGTATCTTTTCGGCATATTATTCTGCATAAGTTTGAGGTTTTGGCGTTCTTTTATACCGACTGAATTGTAGAATTCTATCCAGCAATCTTCGAACATTTTCTCTTCATCAGATTCTTCTTTGAAGATTTCTTGTACATCGTAAAATGCCAAATCATTGTCCACATATATTGCACACTTATTTCTTTTCTTATCGTAAATCACAAACTTTTCATTTCTCAATCTGTTTTTGAAATGATATGTGAGTAATTCCAAAATATCGTTGTTAGGTTCGAATTCTGCGAACAAGAAATTGTCTTGGATTTCTTTGAATCTAAGAAGTCCTTTATATGCGTGAAGTTCTCTTGTGGAATATTTGCACAGGCTGTTGAATTGGACAGCAATTTTGTCAGAAGAGTTAATGAAGTTGTAGCTGTATGTGTACATATTTTTGATTGTCTTAGCGATAATTGTCGATTTGTAGGGATTTTCTGAGACGAATGCGTAGTTGATGCTACGATAAAAGTTGAATCCGAATTTGTCTATTATCGATTTTTTCACACGTGATGATTTGTCAGTATTTGTTTCAATGTATATGTCATCATTCAAAAAATCCAATTGCTCTGATTTCACAACGATAATTGAATTTTCAATATGTCTGTACTGTTCAAAGATCACCGTAAACAAGCCGTCTAAGCTGTTGTCATAACTGTATCTCATATCTACTCCAAAAAACTAAGTTGTGTTACATTTTTCCCTTCTTGTATTCTCAAAATATCCAGCAAATCGTCTTTTGTGCTGTATTTTTGTCCGCGGTATACTCCGTTTACAAGTATGAAGTTTTTAGCTTTTTTCAGTGAGATTTTAAGAGAGGTCAAATCGTCGTAGTTGAGGTTGGCAAATTTTCTCGCATTTATAATTCTCATCGCATATGTTGGACCGAATCCTGGAACACGAAGAAGTTCTTCATAAGATGCGCGATTTATTTCTATTGGAAAGTTTGCTACGTTTTGCACTGCCCAGAATGCTTTGGGATCTAATGTCAAATCAAAAAACGGGTTTTGTTCGTTCAAAATTTCGTTTGATTTGAATTTGTAAAAACGCATCAGCCAATCTGCTTGATACAACCTGTGTTCACGTAGCATGGGAACTTTTTTGATTCCGTCTGTGTATTTCGATTTAATTACAGGGACAAATCCCGAATAGAAAACTCTTTTGAGCTTATAGTCTTCATAAAGGCTACTTGCTTTGTTGATAATTGTAAGATCCGATTCACGACCTGCTCCGACTATCATTTGAGTGGATTGACCAGCTGGTAAAAACAAAGGAGTTTTTCTGATAGTTTTCCTGTCGATTTTGTACTGAGTGATGGATTCGTTAATAAAATCCATCGGTTTTTCAATGGACTCATACGTTTTTTGGGGAGCGAGCATCTTCAAGCTTGACTTCGTAGGAAGTTCTATGTTGATACTCATACGATCGATAAGCCTTCCTAGTCTTTCGATTAATTCTTCACTTGCACCTGGGATTGCCTTCATGTGAATGTATCCGTTGAATTTTTTCTCATTGCGAAGAATTTCCGCAACTCTTATAAGCTTTATCATCGTGTGGTCTGGACTTTTTACAACTCCACTCGACAGGAATAATCCTTCTATGTAATTTCTTTTGTAAAAATTTATAGTCAAATCAGCCACTTCTTCTGGAGTGAATTCTGCTCTTTCGATGTTGTTTTCTTTTCTGTTGACGCAGTATTCACAACTGTAAATGCATTTGTTTGTGAGTAAAATTTTAAGTAGCGAAATGCACCTTCCGTCTTCAGACCAGCTGTGACATATTCCAGAATTCTGCGCCGCGCCGATTCCGTCAGAGGTATTTTTCCTTTTTGAACCACTAGAAGAACAACTAACATCGTACTTGGCAGCGTCTGATAATATTGATAATTTGCGTTTTAATTCCATAATATCACCTATTAGTATTTTATAATAAAACAAACATTCGCACAAGTTTGTTTTTTAGAAAAAAGTTGTTATCTGGAAGAAATTGTGGTAGAATTGTAAGAACTAATAAAAATTTAAAATATTTATACAGAGGTAATTATGAAAAACAGGAAATTAATATTTGTTAGTGGATTCGCACTATTTTCGATGTTTTTGGGAGCGGGGAATTTGATATTTCCACCGTTTTTGGGTAATAAAGTAGGAAATCAGTATTTGATTGCGACATTAGGATTTTTGCTAAGCGCAGTAGGACTGGTTTTCTTGGGATTACTCGCAGCGACAAAAAGCGGAGGAACAATTGAAAAAATCGGCAACACTATAAGTCCGCGATTTTCACTAATATTCTCAACTATAATTATGCTTGCGATAGGACCAGGACTTGCAATTCCAAGGACTGCAGCAACAACAGTAGAAATAATTCAAAAAGGATTTTTCAAAGGAGCAAATTCTGTTTTGCTCACGGTAGTATTTTTTGCTTGTGTGTATTTATTCGTCAGAAAACCAAGCAGCATAATAGATAATTTGGGAAAAATTTTGACGCCGTTGTTGATTGCAACTCTTGTCGTGATTATTTTCAAAGGAATAATATCTCCCGTTGCAACGCCTGTGAATACATATCAAATTCAAGTCTTCCAATCAAGCTTTGAAGAAGGATATCAAACCATGGATGCGTTGGCATCATTAGTATTTGCAATTGTAGTTACCAAAGGATTTATGGGATACGGAATTACAGATGACAAAACTATCAAACAATATACAATAAAAGCGTCAATCATAGCAGCTATAGGACTATGCTTCGTCTACGGAGGATTGATTTACCTCGGAGCTGCCACATCCAAGTTCAACCTAGGAAATGTCGAAAGAGTTGATTTGTTGTTATACATTTGCTACCAACATTTGGGGATTTTGGGAAAAGTATTAATCTGCGTTGCAATGGCATTGGCATGCCTCACAACAGCAATTGGACTTACAACAACAGTTGGACAATTCTTCAGTGATATGCTCAAAGAAAAAACAAACGGAGTTATCTCATACGATTTAATCATAATAATTTCCACAGTTTTCAGTGCATTCTTCGCGGTAGTTGGCGTTGAAAAAATACTAAAAATTTCCGCACCGTTTTTGACAGCGATATATCCTGTGGCAATAGTTTTGATTTTCTTGAATTTGTTCAAACAAGACACATTCTCACGAAACGTAAAATTAGGATCCATAATAGGAGTGTCGATTTATGCAATTATAGTACTACTTAACGGATTCAAATTGGATTTCGGTTTGTTGAAAACAATCGAATCAGTATTTCCAATGCAAGTCAAAAGTTTTATTTGGATAATTCCAGCAGCCATTGGAGGATTAATAGGAAAAATAAAAAAATAAAACAAATTGTAACTATTATGTAATACGATATATCGTGCAATGTATGGTATAATATATTTGAGGTGAGTTAATGATTAAAAAATTATTTGGCTTGAAGAACGAAATACCAACATTGTGGTATGCATTTTTTAATAAACAAACACCATTATTGTCGAAAATAGTATTGGCATTGTCAGTGCTTTACGTAGTAAGCCCTGTGGATTTCGTGCCGGATTTCGTCGCAGGATTGGGAATCTTAGATGATTTAATCCTCGCTCCATCACTAATGATGGTGGCAAAGAAATTCATCCCCGAAGAAATCATCGACACCAGCGAAGAAAAAGCAGAACAACTAAACTCCAAACTAAAAATAGTTGGAATAGTCGTTGGAGTGGGAATACTACTTTTGATAAGCTTTTTGATTTACAAAAATGTGGTGAAATAGTTATTGAAATTTTAAATAAATCAAAACACGCTGCGAGGCGTGTTTTTTTATGGTATGATAGTTTTGAGGTGAGATATGGAAAAGTTTAATGTGAACAAAGACGATATGATAATTTTGTTGATTGATTTGCAAGAGAAATTGGTGCCTGTTCTTCACGATAATGAATACGTGCTTAATCACACGAAGGCTGTGTTGGAGATGGCGAGAATTTACGATATTCCTGTGATTACGACACGCCAATATCCGAAAGGACTTGGAGATACTGTAGAATGTTTGAAGGAATATGAAACGAAGGTGTTCGACAAGGTTGATTTTACTGCAAAGCTTGATGATGTTATGAATGAAATCGAAAAAACTGGAAGGAAACAAATCGTAATTGTCGGAGCGGAAACTCACATTTGTGTCTACCAAACGATACGTGATTTGATTGACGATTACAAGATGATTGTGCTGGAAGATTGCGTTACAAGCAGGCATGTTGAAAATAAAATGAATGCTATCCAAAATTTTAGAGAGATGGACTGTTTGGTAATCAATTCTGAAACGTTGATTTTCGATATTTTGAAAAGGGCGGGAAGTCCTGAATTTAAAACTTTGTCGAAACTAATCAAATAAAAAAAATCCAACTTTACTTACTGAAAAGCAAAGTTGGATTTTTTTATCCTAACAATAAATACAAGAAATGTGCGCTGATTCCAGCTGCTACTCCTCCGATTGTGTGAGATAGAATTGCTTTTGGTGCGAGTTTTCTGGCGTTTAATGTGTCCATCATTCCAACATGTGTGGACAAATATCCTGACCAGCACATTCCAAGGGCCGTGAAAACTGCGATGTCATTTCCAGTGATTAAATTTTTCTCCAATAATTTTGGAACGAGTCCAAGCGCTGCTCCGACACTTCCCAAAGCTGTAAGTGGAAATGCAATGCATTCTGATGAGGTGAATCCGAACAATGGTTTCAAAATGGGATTTAGCAATGCTCCAAGTTTTGGAATCAAACCGACTCCTTCATAGGCCGCTCCAGTGTAGACTACAGTTCCATTCTTAACAGTTCCAGTTGATGTGAGAATCATAACCAACGTACAAATAACAACAACTCCAGGAATAATGTCCATCCCAGCTTGTACACCAGATTTTCCACCCTCAAGCATTGAATTCAAAATTCTTTCCATCAAAGTCAAATCTTCTTTTTCTTTGATCGTTTGTTCTTCTTCAAATTCCACTTGTTCATCAGTATCGGCGTAGAATTTTTTCGTGAAATGCATCATAATTCTTACGGAAACCACAGAACCCACGACTGCTCCCAAAACTCCAAGGGATGCCGCCTTGAAAAATTCCGTACCATTTCCAAGTGAAGACATAAAAGTCCACACGATAAATCCCATCCCGAACGATGTTCCCAAATTGCACAACGTAGGAAGCTGATAATTCTTGAAATATTTGGCAAATCCTTTGTCCTTTGCAAGTCCAATGATTGCTGGATTATCCGACAAAAAAGTCGTCAATATACCAAGCGCCGAAGCTCCAGGTAAATTGTAAAGTGGTTTCATAATAGGGCTGATGATCTTGTTGATTAGCGCAATAACTCCAAATTCGCTTAAAAGCTTGGACAACGCACCTGTTAAAACTGCGATTGCCATTATGAAAAACACAGTGTTAAGCAGCAAATCGTGCGCCGTTTTCATCAAAGTATTGAACATATTGCCAAGGCCCATAACTTTTGCAATGTAGCCGAAAAGTCCGAAAACGACAGCGATTGTCACAAAAGATTCCAGCGAAATTTCACTTTGTTTTTTAGTTTTTTCCATAAAATTCTCCATTAAAAAGTATAATATATAATTCTAATGTATTTCAGCTTAAAATTCAAACTACAACACGACATCTCTAATAAAACTAATCAGCAATAAATGTGTTGGATAGAAAATGTAGAATGCCCATTTGTTGATGTTGCCTTTTTTGCCGTTGTAAAAGTGAATGATAGGAATCGACAGATACACGAACAAATACATATACGCTTCGAAAAAATACCCGAACAATATCGCTATGTAAGTGTTCCTTCTGGAAGATGACCCCAAATACAACAAGAACACCGCTAAAATTCCAAGCATAGAATAGTCTGTGTGGTAGTAATTGGCGATTACACAGAATAAAGCAACGGAAATTAATTTTAAAATCGCCTTCACTAAATTTGATTGGTCGAATTTATCGATTTTTTCTACGACAAATATAAGACACGCAGAAAGTGCCAACGTGAAGAACACATTTTGGTGATAAAAATCGAACATTTCACCACTAATCGCCAAATCAAAAGGAATTTCTGAAATAATCGCAAAGGAAAACAACCTTATTATGTATTTTTCTACGCTTCTAGTTAGAAACATTCCATTTACAATCAGAAATGCGAAAATCGGAAACGCAATTCTTCCGATAAAAAGCATTAACGCTCCTACTGTGACTCTCCAGTCAGATGATGTGAGTGTCATCGTAGGATAAATGTTGAATTTTTGAAGCATATTGCATTGCACAATGTGACTGATAAGCATGGATATACAGGCGATTACTTTAAGTCCAGAACTTGATATTCCATTGTCTCTGTGCCAAATATCCAAATAATGTTTCCTTTGAGTTTCAGTTAAAAGTTGCATGATAATCTCCTTGAATTTGTTACAACTATTTTATCATAAATAAAGCACATTATTATCTGATATAATTATAATAGGTGATAGTATGAAAATGATGATTTTTGAGAACAAAGTAGACGAGAATAATTTGTTCGAAAATGAAATGGATAATAGAAATTCTGTGATGTTGTCATTTTTCTTGGAGAAATTAAAAACAAAAAAGGTCGTTGTCGACAGGTTCAAATTAAACAAGAATCCCGAAATATTCGAACAACAGGGGATTGCACAGAAAATTGATGACGGAATGAAACTTCCAATCACAGTTGTAGATGGAAAAGTTGTGCTTTCGGGAAGATATCCAAAAAGCTACGAAATATTGGATTATCTTCACATCGACAGAAATATTTTGAACCAAGCTTATGTCAACGATAAGCGTAAATTCTGATAAGATTTTTTCCTAAGTTTTAGGAAAATAAAAAAACCTGTGACAATCACAGGTTTACATAACACTTTTTGAATCTATTTTATTGAATCCAAAAACATTTTGACAATTTCATGACCTTGGGATAAAGTATCCAACGCCATTTCAGGGTGGTATTGCACTCCCAAGAAAAACTTCTTGTCCTTAACGTATGCCGCTTCCACTATATCATCAGAAGATTTTTGCAACACTTCTAACTCATCTGCCACATCTTTGATTGCTTGATGATGAAGGCTATTCACATAAAACTTGTCTCCGAATTTTTCTTTGAATATTCCGTAATTTTTAACCTCGTGAACCAAATCGTTGTATGGTTTGTCTTGGGAATGAATGATGGAAATGTCCTTTTGTTTTTTCAAATCTTGGTACAAAGTTCCGCCCAAATACACATTCATTATTTGTAGTCCACGACAAATTCCCAATGTTGGAATGTCTTTTTTGTAGCAAATATCCATCAAATTAAATTCCAATTCATCGCGTACGTTTGAAGAAATTCCACATTCCAAAATTTTGTCTTCGCCATAATATGATGGAGCGACATCAATTCCACCTGTGAACACAATCCCGTCTAATCTGTCGACGATTTCTTCCAAGAATTTCCTATCGGAATTGAACGGAAGAATCACCGCGTAAGCTCCGTTTCTTTCGATAAGTTCAATGTATTTTCTAAGCATAAAAAGTCTGTTTTCTGCCACATCGTAAAGTGGTGTAAGTCCTATTATTTTCATATTTCCTCCAATTATATTTCAATATTATTATATCAAAGATAAAACAAAAACACATTTTTTGATTAAATCAACAAAAGTGCTATAATATTATTATATTTGGAGAAATATCGAAGTGGTCATAACGGGGCGCACTCGAAATGCGTTTGGGATTATTTCCCACGTGGGTTCGAATCCCACTTTCTCCGCCAAAACAAAGACAGATAGCTGTAATTAGCTATCTGTTTTTTAATTGGTACTAAAAAAGTACTATTTATTGTGAAGTTATTTTATTTTTCTTCAAGAACGAAAGTTTTGTTTCGCTGACCAAAATCGCTGCGAATATGAATACAAATCCGATTACTGAGAAAACTGTCAATGATTCGATTCCGATAAGTACAGGAATTAAAATTCCAAATATCGATTCGAATCCCAAAATAATTGCTGCAGTGGATGGATTTGTGTATTTTTGTCCGATGTTTTGAAGTAATAGTGCAACTGCTGTACACATTACTGCTAAGTACAATAATTCCATCACAGATCTTGAAGTTACGACAAGATTTGAATTGTCTTCTACTACAATTGTAGTTATCCAAGACAACACAGCCGCCATTATAAATTGCAATATCGTCATGACGATAGGATCACGACCTCTTGCAAGTGCACTTACTGCGATTATGTGCGATGCGAACAACAATCCGCTAAGTAAAGCTAGTAAATCTCCAAGCCATGCCAATGGATTATCTACGTGAGCGCTTGATCCCGAAAGCGATATGAAAAATATTCCAGTTATACACAAAGCAGCCGCCGACAAATTATATCTGTCTGGTCTTTGCTTGAACACAATCCACCCCAAAAACGGCACGATTACGCAATAAGATGCAGATAAGAATCCACTTCTACCAGGATCTGCGAATTTTACGCCCAAAGTTTGTGATGAATACGCCATGAACAAAAATATTCCGATCAAAAGTCCGTTTTTTATGTCGTCAAATTTTGCTTGGCGAAGTCTCTTCCAGAAAATGATTGATAATAAAATAGCTGCCAACGTAAATCTTATCGCCAAAATAAAGTTGGGATTGAATGTTTTGGAAGATTGCTTAACCACAGTCAAAGAACTTCCCCAAAGGATAGCTACTATTAATAACGCTAATTTAGCAAGTAAATCTGCTTTCTTTTTATCCATTTTTTCCTCCTCTTATTTAATTTCAGATATATTATCCCAGTTTTCGTATGATTTGTAAACACCTAAAAAGCCCAATAAATTAATTTGCACACAAAAAAAGGAGGAACGAAATCCTCCTTGTGATTTTCCGATTTATACGAACGGAATATATTGTGAATATCCTTCTTCTTCCATTTTTTCTAATGGTACAAATCTCAAACTTGCACCGTTGATGCAATACCTAAGACCGCCTTTTTCACTAGGACCATCGTCGAACACATGACCCAAATGACTGTCAGCGTGTTTGCTTCTAACTTCAGTTCTAACTCTGGATAATTTGTGATCGTCAGAATAATTTACAGAACTCGACGTAATAGTTTTCGTAAATGATGGCCAACCACAGCCCGCATCGTATTTGTCCTTTGAAGAAAATAACGGCTCACCACTTACGATGTCGACGTAAATTCCTCTTTCATCAAAATCATTAAAGCTAGATGTGTGAGGGCGTTCAGTAGCCTCATTTTGAGTTACCCTGTAACTTACATCGGACAATTTTTCCTTCATTTCTTCATCACTCATCTTCTTGTATTCAGTCGTATCCAAACTTTCATCAAAAGCATTCAAATTAACGTGACAATATCCGACGGGATTTTTGTCCAAATAATCTTGGTGATAATCTTCTGCCAACACGAAGTTTTGTAATTTTTCGACCAAAACAGTTAGCTTTTCATCGTATTTTGTTTGAATGTAATTCATAACAGAATTGATTATTTCCAAATCTTTTTCATCTTCGTAGAAAATTCCAGTTCGATATTGTTCACCAACATCATTTCCTTGCTTATTCACAGAAATAGGATTAATAATTCTGAAATAATGAAGTAAAATTTCAGCCAAATCCAACCTGTTTTTATCATAGACAATTCTCACTGTTTCTGCGTGATGAGTTTGTTTTACTCTTCTATAATCAGTGTCTGTTCCATCGCCATTTGCATAGCCAGTGTCAGTGTCTATTACACCGTTTAATTTTTTGAAATAAGCTTCCACTCCCCAAAAACATCCACCAGCTAAATATATCGTACTTTTTTCAATAAATCTCATATTACACCTCTTACAAAATTATACCCAGTTAAATATTTTTTATTCAAAAAAAATTTGGCATACAAAAAGCAGCTTATTAAAAGCTGCTCATTGAAATTATTTTGATTTCATTGTTTCTTGGCGATTCATTGTGTGATATGAACCTTTGAATCTTTCCTTCTTAGGACTCTTGTCCCAGATTTCTTCTGCTTCAACTTCCCAGTTTTTCGCATATTCATCGCAGTTACCACAAAGTGAATCTACAGTTTGCTTAGATTCCAAATCAGTAGATTTTGCATCAGTGCTATGAACCATTTCTCTAAGTTCGTTTGGATTTTCAAGCATTGGGCAAGGCATCAACATATTATCGTTGAATGGTTGACCGTCATGATATTTTGTAAATAGGGGAGCTCTCAAACAATCCAACAAAGATTTTTCTCTGATATTAGAATCGCTGTAGTGAATGAAAACACAAGGTTCCACATCTCCAGATGCGTTAATGTGAAGATATCTTCTTCCACCTGCAATGCATCCTCCAACATATTCAGCATCGTTTTGGAAATCCAATGCGAATAATGGTTTTTCAGCTCTGTATTTTCTTAGTCTTTCGATAGTTTGTTTTCTTTGTTCAGGAGTAGGTAGTAAATCAGTTACAGCAGCATTTCCAACTGGCATATAGTGGAAGTACCACACAAAATACGCACCTAACTCTATTAGGTAATCGTAGTATTCTTCGCTTGTAATTGAATCAAAGTTTTGTGAAGTATAGCAACAAGAAATACCGTAAATCAAATGACGTTCTTGTAGCATCTTCATTGCTTTGATTACTTTTTTATAAACACCTTCTCCACGTCTACCGTCAGTTGCTTCTTCAAAACCTTCAAGTGAAATCGCAGGAATGAAATTACCAACTCTTTGCATTTCGTCTACGAAATCTTCATCAATTAAAGTTGCATTAGTAAATGATAAGAATACACAGTCGTTGTGTTTTTCACACAATTTAATCAAATCATCTTTACGCACAAGAGGTTCACCGCCTGTGTATATGTACATATAAGTTCCCAATTCTTTTCCTTGAGTGATGATAGAATCAATCTCATCATAGCTTAAGTTTTGTTTGTAGCCGTATTCAGCAGCCCAACATCCAGTACATTTTAAGTTACATGCAGATGTAGGATCCAACAAAATTGCCCATGGGATATTACAATTGTATTCTTCTCTGTATTTTTGTTGAGTTTGCCATCCCAAAACAGACGCATTCATAAAAAAGTTATACGCTACTTTTTTTATTTGTTTTTTGTCAACTTCTTGGAAAATTTTCATCACAAAACTATGGTAAGGGTGATTTTCGTCTTCGAAAACTTCCCTTATAATTTTAATTTGAGGCGAAAAATCTCCGTGAGAAAGGTTTTCTGCCCATTCGACTAATTGTACCCCTCGTTTTTGAGGATCCTTCGCAACATAATCGAATACCTTATCAAATCCATATCTTTTTCCAGCTTCTATAATTTTCATATAACCACCTTTTCATATATTAAAATTTTTAGAACTATCCTATTAGATATATCTCTTAACTTCATTGTATCTCAAACGTTAATCAAAGTCTTTGGACAAAAGGGTGTATTTGCCTAAAATTCTAACAAAAATGGAAAAAAATCTAAAAAATTAATTCATTTTACTCCTAGTTAATGAAGATTTAACAGTATCTTTTAATAAAAATCCTATCCTTTTAATCTTCTTCTCGATATCCTCATCCATTCCTGAAGTTAGCCATCTGATAATTAAATCCGTAATTGCACTTTGGAAGAATTTAATAATAATCTCCTTGTCATCCTTTTTAGCATGAATTTCCTTGTCCACATTTTCTATGTAGTTTCTCATAATTTGTCCCGATTTATTGTACAAATAATCAGACAGTGTTTTTCTAGAAATAGAATTGTAAATGTGATAAATCGCAGTTTTGTTTTCAATAGCAAACTGCATTTCTTCGATAAAACTATCCTCCCAAGAAATATTATCCGATTCATTCAACACTCTCTTAAGTCTTATTTCAAAAATCGTGTCTATGATTTGATTCAAATCTTTGAAATGATAATAAATAGTGTTTCTGTTGATTCCACATTCTTCAGCTAGTTTTCTCACCGTAATTTTATTCAGAGGTATTCTGTTGAGAAGATTAATTAAATTTTCCATTATCATTTTCTTCGTATAATCCGCGTTCATAAAATCCCCCTTTTAACATAATCATATTCCAAAACTAGAAAAATTTCCACCAAAAAAACTAGCTGCACATGGCTTGCAGCTAGTCAATCGTAATTATTTTAATAATTCTTCAGCAATTCTCAAAGATTTTCCAGCATAAACTGTAGCAGGGCCACCACCCATAGCAACGCAAACTTCCATCATTTCTGAGATTTCTTCGATTGTACAACCTGCATCAATACATCCTTTAGTGTGATGAACGATACATCCGTCGCATTTTACAGTAATTCCGATTGCAAGAGCTATCAATTCTTTTTCCTTCAAAGATAATTTTCCGTCTTTAAAAATTTCTCCACACATACCAGAGAAATTCTTAGCTACATCTGGCAAATGTTCTCCAAACAATTTTGAGTTTTCAGCCAATACTTCTTTACTATCCATAAATTACCTCCTATTTTTTCGACAATTTGCATTGCCTTGTTAATATAATCTTATCAAATACAACGTACAAAATCTTAATTATAGAAGATTTCAATAAATGATGGGGGATTTATAGCGTTTTCATATAAATAAAAATAAAGTTTATGTGATATAATATAACTATAAAATTTAGGAGGTTAATATGAAAAAGCTTTACAAATTATTAGTTTTGATGATGGTTATGGCGATAGGATTTACAGGATGTGCCAATAATTCTGACAAAACTAATTCTAATGAAAAAACAGAAGAAAAAACAGAATCGGAAGAATCAAAAGAAGATTCAAAAGCAAAAGAAAATTACGAAATTAGCTTCAGTGGGTCATCTACTTTAGCGCCTGTTATCAGTAAGATTTCTACAACTTTTATCGAAAAGAATGTTACTTGGGATAAGGTTGATTCTTCGTTACCAGACAAGAACATAACAATTTATGTGTCTGCTGGTGGATCTGGCGCAGGGGTAAAGGCTGTGTTGGACAACGTTGCAAACTTCGGAATGTTAGCGCGTGAAGTAAAAGACAAGGAAAAAGAAAAAGTTAAAGATTACAAAGAATACAATTTGGGACTAGACGCACTGACACTTGCTGTTAATCCAAAAAATAATGTAATTGCAGCAAAACAAGGTAACTTAACTAAGGAAGAAATTGTGAAGATTTTCTCCGGCGAATACAAAAAATGGAGCGATGTCGATCCATCACTTCCACAAGAAGATATCGTAGTTGTAACTCGTGATTTAAGTGGTGGTGCACACGAAGTATTCCAAAAGAAAGTTATGAAAGATGTAAAAGTTAGACAAGATGCAATACAAGCACCAACTATGGGAGCTTTGGTTTCTAAGATTATCGAAAATCCAAACGCAATAGGATATGCATCATTCGGTATCGCAAATCAAAACAAAGGCAAATTAATTCCTTTGAAAGTTGATGGCGTTGAACCTACAGAAGAAAATATTTTGAATAAATCATATTACATTTCAAGACCTTTAGTCATTATGAAGAGCGGTGATTTGACAAAAACAGAACAACTTTTCATAGATTATCTAAACTCAAAAGAAGGTAAAGAAACTATAAAAGATATGGGATTCATTCCTAACAAATAAATTCAAAAGCAAAGTGATATCACTTTGCTTTTTGTACATAATAGCAAAGTTGAGGGGTCGTTATGAGAACAAAAAACAACATATTTAAAACTTTGGTGTATATTTTTGCTTTCT
Source organism: Finegoldia magna ATCC 53516 (assembly GCF_000159695.1). Lineage (NCBI taxonomy): Bacteria > Bacillati > Bacillota > Tissierellia > Tissierellales > Peptoniphilaceae > Finegoldia > Finegoldia magna. The sequence goes on along the minus strand of NZ_CM000955.1, from coordinate 1,072,292 downwards.
TTTCCATAGCTTTATTATTGATACTGATAGGATTTATGTTCAAAGAATCACTTCCTTTTTTCAAACAATACAGCGTGAATAAGTTTTTGTTAGGAAATTTGTGGGATTCGATGGATGGAAGTTTCGGAGCTTTCAATATAATTCTGGCAAGTTTTTATATTGCACTGTTGGCTTGTGTATTTTCATTTCCAATTAGCTACGGATTGTCGCTTATGATTGTGTTTTACACAAACAATAAAGTGAAAACTTTAGTGAGTTGGATAATCAGAATTCTTGCGGGAATTCCTTCGATTATTTACGGATTTTTCGGGTTGTTTGTAATCGTGAAATTCTTTGAGAAAAACTTTAAAATGGCAGCAGGGGAATCGGTATTCGCAGGAAGCGTTATATTATCCATAATGATTTTGCCTTATTTTGTTGAGGTGTTGACTGAAACTTTTGAAAAGATAAAACAAAAATACAAAAGACAATCGGACTGTTTTGGAATTAGCAAGGAATATTTCATCAGAAAAATCGTGATCAAACAAAGTCTACGAAGTGCATTCAGTGGTTTCGTACTTGCGTTTTCAAGAGCAATTGGAGAGACTATGGCAGTGATGATGGTGATAGGAAATGCACCAATATTTCCGAAATTTTTCTCAAAAGCAGAGACTATCGCTTCATTGATTGCACTTGAAGTGGGAATGAGTGAAGCGGGAAGTCTGCACTATCACGCGCTTTATGCAAGTTCATTCGTGCTTTTGGTTTTCGTGATTATACTTGATGTAATACTTTTTGTGACTAAAAAGAGGACTGATAATTATGACGAAGTTTAAGGATTTTTTGATTAAATTGTGGGTGTATTTATCATTTGCAGTAGTGTTTTTCTTCGTGTTCAAGATTTTTTATTTTTTAATATCAAAAGGGATATCGTCTGTTAATTTGGAATTTTTGACACAAAATCCTCAAGGACTTCCTCTTGGAACTACGGGAGGAATAAAATCCAGCATAATTGGATCTTTATGGTTGATGATAATTGCAATGGGAATTTCCACATTATTGGGTGTTTTTTGTGCGATTTACAGAGTTTTTTATTGCAAATCTGAATTTTTGAAATCAGTAATTACATTAATAATACAATGCATCGCATCCATCCCTTCAATAATTATTGGAATGTTTGTGTACGGATTTTTCATAGTTACACTCAATATATCCAAAAGTTTACTCACAGCATCCATCGCACTTTCGTTGATTGTGTTTCCATTTGTAGAAGTGAACATCGAAAAATCAATCGCAGAAATCAACAAAAACACAATCAAAGACAGTTTTTCACTTGGAATTGACAAGACGTACATGATAAGAAAACTCGTGATGCCAATGATTTCTAGAAATATCATCACGATTTCGCTATTGGCAGGAAGTTATGCGATAGGAGCGACAGCGCCACTTCTACTCACAGGAGCGGTGTTCATGAATAATTCCGTTGGATTGTTCAAGCCAGTAACAGCGCTGCCTTTTCATTTGCACATGCTACTTAGCCAATCGATCGCAATCGAAAAAGCGTATGCGACGGCGCTTGTGCTTATCATGATATTGATAATTCTACACATATTAGCTTATTTGGTGCTAGTATTTTCGGGAGGTAAAATAGTTGAGCATATTACAAATAAATAACCTAAACATATCCTACAAAGAAAAAAACATATTGCAAAACGTGAATTTGACCGTTGAAGAAAACGAAATAATCAGCATAATGGGAAATTCTGGATCGGGCAAATCGACATTCTTGTCTTGTTTGAACGGATTTTTGATAGAAAATGGTGGACAATATTCGGGACAAATATTATTCGACGGCACAGACATCTCACAATACAAACTGATTGATTTGAGAAGACAAATCTCAATGCTGTTTCAAGATTCCACAGTATTTGACATGTCCATTGAAAAAAATCTCACATATACATTGGAATATTTTTTAGGCAAAAATTACGACAAAAAATCAAAAATAGAACAAATACTAAAAAGTGTGAACTTGTACGAAGAATTAAAAGACAATCTGAAAATGAATGCCAACAAACTTTCTGGAGGACAAAAACAAAGACTCTGCATAGCCAGAATGCTCACAACAAATCCTAGAATATTGATATTTGATGAACCTTGCTCATCACTTGATTTGCAAAACACATTGGCGATAGAAAATCTTTTGAAAAATTTGTCACAAAACTACACTATTATCATTTCGACACATAATACAGACCAAGCACAAAGAATATCAGATAGGATTTTGTATATTGAGGATAAAAAACTGGTTGAAAAGTAAAATAGAGCCTGCAAATGACCTGAACCCCAAAATCCGGAATACGGATGGAGGGGTTTTTGTATGCCAAAATACACAAAAGAATTTAAAATAAAATTAGTACTAGAATATTTATCAGGAAAAACAGGGGGTCATAAAAGTGTGGCTAAAAAATATGATATTCCATATTCAACCATGCGGAACTGGATAAATAAATACAAATCTGGAGGATTTGATAACTTATCTAAAAAGTTAAAAAATAATAATTACACTAGTGAATTTAAGTTATCTGTAATACAATATAGGCAAATCAATAATACTTCGCTTAGAGAGACTGTAGAGCACTTCGACCTTGTAAATGAATCTATGGTATGCAGATGGGAGAAAACTTATCAAGAACATGGTCTTTCTGGGCTAGAAGATAAAAGAGAAAGGCCTAAAAAAGACATGACCAAAACAAATAATAAGTCTAAACTTAACACTCCAATAAACGAAACCGAAAAAGAAGAATTAATAAGGTTAAGGGAAGAAAATAGACTTCTCAGAATGAAGATAATATACGAAAAAAAGCTACGAGCCTTGCTACTGGAAGAGGAAGCAGAAGCAAGGAAAAGACAAAGATAATCCTCAAACTTCTAAAAGAAAATCCACAAAGTAAAGTAAGTGAATGGCTAAAAATAGCTAAATTACTAAAATCATCATACTATGAATGGAAAATAAAACTAGAAAATCCAGTAGATAAAGACAAGGAAGTTAAAGATGAAATTAAAACAATAATAGAAGTGTCAAAAGGTAGATATGGCTATAGAAGAGTAACTATGGTATTAAAAAATAAAGGATTTAATATCAATCATAAAAAAGTCTTAAGAATAATGAGAGAAGAATCCTTGCTATGTACTAAATTTAAAAATAGATCAAGAAAATACTCATCATACAAGGGACAAATAGGTAAAGTAGCAGATAATATTGTAAAAAGACAGTTTACAGCTACTAAGCCAAATCAATTATGGCTAACAGATGTAACAGAATTTAGAATTAAAGGACAAGAAGAAAAACTTTACCTATCACCAATATTAGACCTATACAACAGCGAAATAATTAGCTATACGTTAAGTAATCACCCAACAATAGGATTAACAAATACAATGTTAGAAAAAGCATTAGAAGAAAATAAAGACATTAAAGATTTAACTATACACTCAGACCAAGGATTTCATTATCAACACAGTTCTTGGACTAAAAAACTAGAAAAAATGAATATTAGGCAAAGTATGTCAAGAAAAGGGAATTGTCTAGACAATTCTCCAATGGAGAACTTCTTTGGAATATTAAAACAAGAAATGTATTATGGAGAGGATTTTACTAGTTATGATCATTTGATAAGTGAGATAGAAAAATATATTAAATGGTACAATGAAGATAGAATTAAAACAAAATTAGAGACTGTGAAATAGTTTGTGTATAGAATCCTCCTGATATAATAGTAATCAGGAGGATTTTAAAATGCCAAGAAAAAGACCAGAAACTAGACTCAACAAAATATCCAAGATGTTAATTGAAGAATATCAACCAGAAACAGTACAAGATTTACAAGAAGCTTTGAAAGATCTTCTAGGAGACACAATGGAACAAATGTTAAAAGCAGAGTTAGATGAACATCTAGATTATGAATATGGTGAAAAACCACTGTCATTAAACACAAGAAATGGATCAAGTAAAAAAACAGTTAAATCATCATACGGAAACATAGACCTAAACATCCCACGAGACAGAGAAGGATCCTTTGAGCCACAAGCATTGAAAAAATATCAAAAAGACATATCAAACATAGAAAACCAAATAATATCTATGTATGCAAAAGGAATGACAACAAGAGACATATCAACACACATAAAAGAAATCTATGGATTTGGAATATCAGAATCCATGGTAAGCAAAATAACAAATAAAATACTACCAACTATTGAAGAATGGCAAAATAGACCATTAGAAAAAGTATATCCATTTGTATTTTTAGATGCAATACACTATCATGTAAGAGAAAATAACATAGTAGTAAAAAAAGCAGTATATATAGCACTAGGATACAATACAGAAGGATACAAAGAAATACTTGGAATGTGGGTAGGAGAAAATGAATCAAGTAAATACTGGCTATTGGTATTAAATCAATTAAAAGAACGAGGATTAGAAGATATATTAATAGTCTCAACAGATAATTTATCAGGATTTAGCCAAGCAATAGAAAGTGTATATCCAAAAACAGAAATTCAAAAATGCATAATTCATCAAATAAGAAATTCAACAAAATTCGTATCATATAGAGATATAAAAGAGCTAATGAAAGACTTAAAAACAGTATACAAAGCATCAACAGAAGAACTAGCACTAAGTAATCTAGATATATTTGAAGAAAAATGGGGCAAAAAATACCCAATGTGTGTAAATTCATGGAGAAATAACTGGGCTGAATTATCAACATATTTCAAATATCCAGAAGGAATAAGAAAACTAATATATACAACAAATAGCATAGAAAACTTTAATAGACAACTTAGAAAAGTAACAAAAAACAAAACAATATTTCCAAGTGACTACGCCCTACAAAAAAGCTTGTATCTAGCGATGGTAGATGCTTCAAGTAAATGGACGAGTAGAATAAGAGGATGGGATCAAATATTGTCACAACTATCAATATTTTTTGAAGGCAGAATCTAAATTTTGCCATAAAGATAATAAAAAATTTGAATCATTCAATCAAGAGTAAAGGTATAGCCCTGGTCTGACGACCAGCTCTTGACAGAAATCTTCAAATTTTTAAGAAATACAATTAGGCAAAAAGGGAGATTTTTAGAAAAATCTTGACCTTTTAGTTTAATTGTGCCAAAATTAGGTTACAAATATCTGAACTTTCAGATTTTAGTAATAAAAGTATATTTTTTAAAAATCAAAAAAATATCAGCTCACAACCTATCAGGAGGAGCTGATACACAAAACTTTTCACATACCCCAAAATTAAACGGAATGTCCCCTGTTATGTACAGATTACATTCCGCTTAAAATATTAATAAATTATTCCGTGTTTACGGGTTCAGGTCAAAATTGCACGGCTCTATCTTCTTTTCTTATACAATACGAAACCTGCGGCTATTAAAATAATGGAAGCGACAACAACGGCGATTGTGATTCGTTTTTGCTTGGTTTTTTGTTGTTCTTTTTCAAGTTTTTGTTGGGCGAGTTTTTCTTCGTATTTTCTTTGTTTTTCTTCGTTCTCTTTTTTTAATTGTTCTTCTTTTTGGCGTTTTTCTTCGGCTTTCTTTTTCTCTTCTTCTTGTTTTCTTTTTTGTTCTTCTTCTTTTTTCTTCTTTTCTTCCTCTTGTTTTCTTTTTTGTTCTTCTTTGTATTGTTTGTTTTCAGCTACAGTGAGGTAGATGTCGTGATCGTGGTTAATTACATTGTCTTGATTTAATGAAAATTCATTAATTTCTGGTGTTATAATAAATTCTTCGTTATTGACACCTTCTTGATACATTTTTTCGATTTTATAATCTGCAAAGTCCAATGCTCTTTCTTTTTTCTTGCCATAAGGGACAACTGTTTTACGAGTTTCACCTGTATTTAGATTTCTCAAAATAACTATTACATTATTCTTATTTGCGGGATTCTTTTTGATTATGAATCTGATTACTCCGCTTTCTGTTCTCTTTTTTACATCGTCGTATCTTTTTGTTTTATTTATCGTGCCGTCGCTGTTTATCCAACGAACGTAATTCAACGCGTTATTCCCATACTCATCTTGTTTTTGCATATTTCCAGCTATATCTTCGTATTTCTGAGTATTATCACCAAATTTTATCCATGTATTTCTTTCTTTAATAATTGAGCCGTCATATGGGTCGACAAGAACTCCGTCCTTGTTATAAATTCCCGTGGGCATTCCATCAAAAGCGGCATTATACAATTCAGGATCATATTCTGGATCATCCATTGCATAGCTACTTACTTGCACACTCAAACAAATCAATAGTGCAATAGCCAACATTTTAAACAAATTTTTTAGTTTCATTTTTAGCTCCTAATTTATGTAGTGAAGATTCGTTTTCTTCCAATTTAATTATACCAATTATTTAATGGAAATCACATTGTTTTGTGAATTTATTTTAGAATAAAAATAGTTATTGATTAAAGACAAACTTAGTAGTAAAATACAGTTAAGAGATAGGATGAGAGTCTTACTATCCCTTTATATTAATTTCAATTTTGGAAGGAGAAATCATGAACAAGAATTTGAAGAAAGTAACGGCAGCTATATTAATGTTTGCAATTACTGGATCATCTTTGTTGGCAGGTTCATTATCTTTTGCTGATGATGTAAAAAAAGATGTGAACATCGAGAGAATAGCAGGTATGAACAGATACGATACTTCTGCAACTATTGCTACAAAATTTGCGAAAAACGCAGAAAAATTAATCCTTGCTTCAGGAGAAAACTTTGCAGATGCTCTTAGTGGTTCGCCATTGTCAGGAGATTTGAATGCGCCAATTTTACTTACGCAATCCAAAGAAATGCCGAGAGAAACGGAGCTTACTGTTAAAACCATCAATCCAAAAGAAGCTTATGTTATTGGTGGGAATTCTTCAGTTTCACAATCCCAACTACAATTTTTCCAAAAAGCTACGAGAGTTTCAGGAACAGATAGAATAGGAACTTCTGTTGAGGTCAATAAAATAAGAAAAACATTGAATCCAAACATGAAAGAAAGTATTTACAATTCGTTTGTATATCCTGATGCATTGGCAGCAGGTCCACTTGCTTCTAAGATGAATTTGGAATTGATTCCTGTTGAAAAAGCGACAAATCCAGATTACATATTTGGTGGAACATCTACAGTAAAATACAATAAGAATGTAACTAAAAGATTCAGCGGCAAGGATAGATACGAAACATCTGTTGAAATTGCGAAGGAATATTTGAAACACAGTGCTTCTAAGAAAACAGTAATCATAGCTTCAGGAGAAGATTATCCAGATGCGTTATCATCTTCAATTATTTCCAAAGCAAAGGACGCTCCAATTGTTTTGGTTGGCAAGAATCACATTCCAGATTCTGTTAGAAATTTCTTAAAAGATAACCAAATCGATAACATAATTATCGTTGGTGGGGTAAATTCTGTAAGTCAAAAAGTTCAAATTCAATTGAAATACATCAACAAATCAACGGAAGAAGTAAAAGCAGAATATTCAAAAGAAATCGCAAAGCTTAAATCAGACATAGCAGATTACGATAAGCAAATCAAAGAAGCTAGAATTGAAAGAATAAGCTATTTGGAAAAAGTGTTGGAAGGCGCTGAAAATGAACGAAAAATCGCTCAAGAATGGGTAGATAACGGAGTATTTTCATTCCTTCACTGGACAAAGGAAGCTTATCCACAATACGCAGATAATGCTGACAAGGCGTTAATGATTTTAAGAAAATACGTTGAGACTAATGAAGTAAATCCAACGATAAAAGGCGACGCGACATCTTATGATAACTTGATGATTACAGATGATTTGTTAGAAGAAAACAATCAATTTAGAGCTAGTGACAATAATTTCAATGTAGGGCCAATGCATACTAACTTTGAAATTTTGGCAAAAGCAATGGTAAGCGCCAACAGATCTACTAATCACAACAACGGTCACAGACATACTTTCCAAGTTGCAGAAAATTTGGCATGGGGAATGCCAAATCCATACTATGGCTGGTATGATATGGAAAAAGCAATCTACGACCAAAATCCAAATGATCCAAGAGTTGGTCATTACACTAATTTGATGGATGACAGCTACAAAGTTTGCGCGATAGCTTGTAACAACAATCCAAAAATAAATTCACTTAGAATTACATTTGCTTGGAATGCAGATTTCTCAAATGATTTGCTATTGACAGAACAAGAGTACAAGCAAATTTTAAACGAATATTACAACATTGTGGAATCAAAATATATGAGAAAAGAATTGCCAATGTTACAAAAACTTGCAAAATCTGAAACAATAAAAGAAAGAATTAAAGTAGAAGAGATGGAATTTTCCAAGATGGGACAAAAAGTTATGGATTTGGATGATTTGATCAAGGAATTGAACACTAAAAAATCACAATCCAACAAAGCCATCGAGCAACTAACAAAAGAAATGAAAAACTTTTAATTCAATTATCCTACTTGCTAGTTAAGCAGGTAGGATTTTTTTGATTTCAAACGTTAAGAAATTCTAAAGATTACAGAAAAAATAAGCAAAGTTAGTGAAGTTGTGATATAATTTTAACTGTTAAATATATTAATAGGATGATGAAAAATGGAAAAATCAAATCAAAAAAAATACACTTTTTTGATTAATACGACACCACCTCCAAGGCTTATAAAAAGAATGGATCTTGTAAAAGAAAAGTTCGATTTGTATGCTATTTGTTGGGACAAAGGTGGAGATGAAAAATATGATTTCAAGCGTGATTTTTGCAAGAAGGAAATAATCAATATAGATGCTGACAACAGTAACCCTATGAAAAGACTTATTCCAACTTACAAATTCTCACAAAAAGCTTATAAAATATTGGAGAGAATTAAACCGGATTTAATTCACGTTCAAAGTTATGATATGCTAGAGATAGCTACGAAATACAAGAAAAACAAGGACAACAAGGTTAAGATTATATACGAAGTACCAGATATTCACAGATATTTGACTGATGACAAGAAGAATTTCCCGATGAATATTGTGTCTTCTGTTTTGAAAAAAAGAGAGAACAATATGCTTTCATTCGTGGATTTGATGATTGTGACTAGTATGAAATTCTGGGAACATTTTGAAGGAAAATACAGCAAGGATAATTTGGTGTTCATGCCCAACATTCCAAATTTGGAATTATTCAGAGATTATGATAAGTTAAGGGTGAAAAACCAACACGATACTTTCACTGTAGGATACATCGGTGGGCTAAGATATTTGAACGAATTGAAAAAGCTTACGAAAGCTATGGATGGTTTGGGAATGAATTTGATGATGGCAGGTTTCGAGAGTGGAACTTACTTCAAAGAACTTGCCCAAACGAAAGATTTCATTGAATATCGTGGCAAATTTTACTATGACGATGAGATTGCAGAGCTTTATTCGAAATGCGACTGCATATTCTCAGTGTACGATGCGTCGATGAAGAATGTTAGGATTGCACTTCCGAACAAATTATACGAATCCATTCACGCAGAGCTTCCTATAATTGTCGCAAGAGACACTTATCTATCAGAGGTTGTTAACGAATGGAATGTGGGAGTTGCGGTTGATCACGAATCAGATGAGGAAATGAGAAATGTTTTGCTCAAACTTAGAGATGACCAATCATTCTACCACACGCTTCAAGAAAACTGCAGAAAGATGCAATCGGAATTAAATCCACAAAAAAATAACGAAAGATTATTAAATAGAATAGAAAATTTATTTTAAAGGAGAGAATATTATGATTAATGTAATTGGATTAGGTTACATAGGTCTACCTACAGCTTTGATGCTAGCAACATCAGGCAACAAGGTGGTTGGAACAGATATTAAAGAAGAAGTAATTGATAAATTAAAACATAAAGAATTGACTTTCGAAGAAAAAGGAATGGATGAGCTTTTCGAAAAGGCTTTGAGTTCTGATATTACTTTTTCATTAAAACCAGTGTCCACTTCTTTCTATATTATTACAGCACCAACTCCTTACGATCCTGTATCTAAGAAATTGGATTGTTCTTATGTTGTAAAGGCTGTAGAATCAGTGTTGGAACCTGCAGAAGAAGATGCGATTATAGTTGTTGAATCGACAGTTTCACCGGGAGCTATCGACACTTACGTTAGACCTGTTGTGGAAGAATATATCGAAAAATCAGGCAAGAAATTAAACTTGGTTCACGCTCCAGAAAGAATTATCCCTGGCAATATGGTTTACGAATTGGAACACAACGCTAGAACAATTGGCGCTGACGATCCAAAATACGGCGAAAAAGTTAGGGAAGTGTACTCAACTTTCTGCAAAGGTGAAATCAATCTAACTAATATAAAAACAGCTGAAATGACAAAGGTTGTTGAAAATACATTCAGAGACATCAACATTGCATTTGCGAATGAATTGGCTAAGATTTGTCGCCAAGGTGGACTTGATGTCAACGAAGTTATCAGAATTTCCAACAAACACCCAAGAGTTAACATACTTTCACCAGGACCTGGTGTAGGTGGACATTGTATTTCAGTTGATCCATGGTTTTTAGTTGGAGATTATCCACTTCTTACTGAGATAATCTACAAAGCTCGTCAAATCAACGATTCAATGCCAGAATATGTTCTTAAACGTGCTTACAATATTATGCAAGAAAACAACTTAAAAGATTTTTCAAGAGTTGGTATTTACGGATTGACTTACAAAGAAAACGTAGACGATGTCAGAGAATCTCCAACACTTCAATTGTTACAACACCAAAAAGAACATTTGGGAGATGGACTAAAAGTTTACGATCCAATGGTAAAAAGAGAAGTTGTGGAAAATCAATACCACGATTTGAACAAATTCTTAGACGATGTTGATTTTGTAATCGTGATGATTGGTCACGATGAAATCAGAGAAAACATGGATGTATTAAAAGACAAAGTTGTACTTGATACAAGAAACATCGATGTTGATAACAAATACAATTTCTACAAATTATAAAACAAATCAAAGGGCGCTAATATTTGCAGCGCCTTTTTTTCAAAAGAGGTAAAAAATGAAAAAAGTAATGGTGGTTTTTGGGACAAGACCAGAAGCTATTAAAATGTGTCCACTTGTGAAAGAACTCAAAAAAAGAGACGAATTCGAAGTTTGTGTACTTGTAACTGGACAACACAAAGAAATGCTACGTCAAGTGTTGGACGTTTTCGAAATCAAAGAAGACTACAACTTGGCTATCATGAAAAAAGGACAAAGCTTGTTCGATGTTACCACAACTATTTTGGACAAAATAAAATCTATACTAGAAGAAGAAAAACCAGACATTGTTTTGGTTCATGGAGACACTTCGACAAGTTTTGTTGCAGGACTTGCTGCATTCTATTTGAGAATACCAGTAGGTCATGTGGAAGCTGGACTTAGAACTTACAACAAATACTCTCCATATCCAGAAGAATTCAACAGACAAGCCATAGGATCGTTGGCAGATTTCCACTTCGCACCAACTACAACTGCAAGGGATAATTTGCTACGAGAAAACAAAGACGAATCCAAAGTTTTCGTAACGGGAAACACAGTAATAGACGCACTTCAAACAACAGTACGTGACAATTATTCTAACGAAAATTTGATCGAAGGTAAAAAAATGATTCTTCTAACAATGCACAGAAGGGAAAACTTGGGAGAATCTATGAAAAATTCCTTCAGAGCAATTAAAAGAGTTGTCAACGAAAACGAAGATATATATGTGATTTATCCGATACATTTGAATCCAAAAGTACGAGAAATCGCAAACGAAGTATTTGACAATCATCCTAGAATCAAACTCATCGAACCATTGAATGTAGTTGATTTTCACAACTTCATGAAACAATCATTCTTCGTAATGACAGATTCAGGTGGAATTCAAGAAGAAGCCCCAGCACTTGGAAAGCCCGTTTTAGTAATGAGAGACACAACAGAAAGACCTGAAGGGGTAGAGGCAGGGACATTAAAATTAACTGGACTTTGTGAAGAAGACATCTACAACGAAATGACCACACTTCTTTCTGACAAAAATGAATACGACAAAATGAGTGAAGCCACAAACCCTTACGGAGATGGCCACGCATCTGAAAGAATCTGTGACATTTTATCCAAAAATCTATAAACTAAAAAATCCAACTTCATGTAGAAGTTGGATTTCATATTTAAACGTCAAATAAATTTGATACGTTAACAGATTGGATTTTCTCAATTATCTTAATCTGGAATTGAATTATTTAATTAAGCTTGTTTTTTGCTCTTTCTTGATTTTCTTTCAGTATTGAAAAGAGGATTAACTCTTTCGTAGAAGTCATTCATTTGTGCAAAGTTCATACTTGCCATGTTTGAGCTTAAGCTTACTGTACAGTTTTTACCGAAATTTCTGATTTGTTTTTGTGTTGTTTTTGTGAACATATTATTTTCCTCCTATTAATTGTTTATTATTGTTTTAAGATGTCACTATTTGTTTAATTTGTTTAGTTATTACGCTTGTTTTTTGTTTTTCTTTAATTTTCTTGAACCAAATAATGGTGTCATTCTTTCGTAAAAGTTATCCGCTTGAGCAAAATTCATGCTCGCCATACTTGTGTTAAAACTAATTTGTGAACTTTTTCTAATATTATTTTTTCTCATAAATTTTACCCCCTATGCATTTTTTCTGTTTTTGAAGATTCTTCTTGATCCAAACAATGGAGAGAATCTTTCGTTAAAATGATCGACACTTGCGAATGTCATTGATGACATGTTTGTGTTCAAACCAAGAGATGTTTTCTTTGCAAAATCTAAATATTTTCTGTTATTCTTAATCATTTCAGTTCCCCCTCATTTAATATTTATATGTTATTTTCATTCGGTAATAAATGAATATTCACCGAACGAAATTATCGAGTTTAATATTCATTGGATATCCAAATGATAATTCATTTCATATCCCTCATTGCAATAAGTATTATATAACCATAAAACAGCTATGTCAAGCACTTTTTGAAACTTTTTTGAAAAATTTTTGTAAAGAAAAATCAGGAAAACGAATGATTTTTGTGCATACCGTTTTCATAATAGGCTTATTTTTATTCGATAAAATATTTTTTGGGAAAACAAATGTTGATATGTTCAAGTTTTATAAGAAAAACAAAAAAATCACGGTTAATCAATGTTTTCCTGCGATTTTCCCGAAAGAAAACAGATAGCATTTTAAAAATATGGGAAAATTTTTTGTGAAGTTGATAATGTATATTAGTGATTGCAAAGAAATTTAGCGAAATAAAGCTATTTACACAAAAAAATTAGCCGATTAATCGGCTAATTCAAGTCAAATTATTTCTTATCTTCGATGTATTTTATACATAAATCGATAGATGCTTGTAATCCTTCTTGGTGAGTTCTTTCCATTGCGTGTGATGCATCAACACCAGGTCCAATCAAAGCAACTCTCAAGTTATATCCTGCTGCTAATGCTGCTGATCCATCTGAACCGTAGAATGGATAGATGTCAACTGCATGAGGAATATTATTTTCTTCACAAATTCTAACTAATCTTTCTTTTAATTCCAAATCGTAAGGACCTGTAGAATCTGCTGCACAAATTGTTGTTTTAAATTCAGAAGATGTTTGTCCATCTCCAGGAGCAGCCATGTCTACAACGATGAATTCGTCGGTTTCTTCTGGAATTCCGTAGCATGCACCGTGGCCAACTTCTTCGTAGTTTGAGATGAAGAAGTTAAGAGTGTGTTTTGGAGTGATGTTGTTTTCTACGAAATATCTTACTGTTTCATATAATACGTATACGCAAGCTTTGTCGTCTAAGTGTCTTGATTTTACGAATCCACTTTCTGTTAATTGTGTTCTTGAATCTAAATATATAAAATCACCGACGTTAATTCCAAGTTTTTTTACATCTTCAGCTGATTCTACCTTTTCGTCGATTCTGATTTCCATAGTCTTGGCGTTTCTTTCGTTGCTTTTAGCTTCTGGACCGTAAACGTGAACTGATTGTTTGTCGTTTAAGCATGTTCCAGTGTATTTTTTGCCAGACATTGTAGAGATAGTTACGTATTCATTTTCAACAGAGTTGTATGCGTAACCACCAACTAAGAATGTTTTTAATCTTCCGTTTGGTTTGATTTCTTTGACCATCAATCCCAACGTATCCACGTGAGCTGCGAATGTAGATTGTTTTTCGTCAGTTTCACCGCGAAGAGTAACCACCATTGCACCTTTGTTAGTAAAGTTGATTTCAACTTTTCCTAATTCTTCGAATTTTTTTCTAACTTTTTCCATAACGACTTTAGTGTCGCCAGATGGAGAAGAAGTCATTAAAATTTCTTGTAAAAAATCTAAATTTTCCATATTGAGAACCTCCTAAAATATATTTTTATGATACCACATATAAACACATTGTTTCAATTATTTGAGGTCAGAGTTAATATTTTCGTTAATGATTACGAGATTAATTGGTTTTTAAAATTTTCACAGTGAATGTTTCGTTTGAATACACTATTTTAATTTTATAATTCATATCTTCAAGTAAGTTTTCGACGATATACATTCCAATTCCTTTAGATTTATTTTTTGTGGATGATACGAAAGGGTGAGTGATTTTATTTAAAAGAATTTTATCTACAGTTGTAGGGTTGTTCGAAATCTCAATAACATCATTAAAATCGCAGCGTATGTTTCCTCCGAAATCTGTGTACTCTATTGCGTTTTTTAGTAAGTTATCAAAAATTATTCTGAAATGGTCATAATCTACTATGTCGGATTTTTCTCCTTTAATCGTTACTTTTAAATTTTTCTCAGTTATTAAATCATGATGATTTTTAACGGATTCTCTCATTATCTCTGATAATTTCAAATTTTCCATTATCGGATTTTCATCAATTTTATTCATGAATAATAAATCATCTATTAGAATTTGAATTTGATATAATTTTTTCCTAAGTTCTGGCAAGTACTTGTCGGTATCTTCGTATTTTCCTATTTTTTCAATCATACTATCATTCAGTAAAATAGCAGTTTGAAGAGGTGTCTTCAATTCGTGAGATGTAGATTTGATGAAGATTTCTTTTTTCTTCGTGTTTTTTTCTAATATTTTATAATTCTCAGTTAGTGTTTCGTACAGTAATTTCAAGTTATTAGAAAGTTCTTCGATCTCATCGTTAGTATGAATTTCCAAATCATATTTGGCGTTTTTTTGGTTTTTGGATACTTTAGTGAAATTATTCATCTTTAGAATTGGTTGTGTTATCGATTTTGAGTAGATTTTATTTAGTAAGAACACTATCATTACTATAAGCAAGAAAATCACAGGAAATGCAGAAATCACAGTAGATTTTATATCGGAAATGCTGTTAAATATATAAGGATATATAGAAACATAAGTTCCTTCAGAATGTTTTGATATTAAAATAAGATTAGTAGCGATAGAATCTTTTGTTTTGGACTCTGCTTTAATTAGTATTGAATTATTCTTTCTTTTAATACTAAAAGTGTCTTTTGATACATTATTGATATTACTGTAACTATCAATTATAACGTATTTTTCTAGTTCTTTTTTTGCTTCTTTTATTAAAGGGTTTATTAATCTTTCAGAATTTTTAGAATTTATCTCTTTGAACTCATCGGTTTCAAGAGAACGTAAAAGATTTTTTATATTTTCATTTTTAATTGTCATACTTAAATTAAATCGCAGACCTGAAAACACAACTTTATCTTTTCCTTTAGGAATAAAATATGAATACATACCCTCTTTTGCGATTTCATTTAGATTATTGTAATTTTTGTTTTTTATAAATGAATCATGAACTGATGATGCAATATTCTCTGCTGATTCTATTTTTTTTTCTAAGTATACATTGGGCATATAAAAAGCCATATAGGAAAATATAATAGTACATATCAAGAGAGTGAGGATGATATTATAGAGAAAATTTTTTGATGAAATATTTAATTTAGGCTTCTTCATTTAACTTATACCCCGCTCCTATAACTGTTTTAATAAAGTCTTTGGGTAGTTTTTTCCTCAAATTTTTTATATGGGAATCTATAGTTCTACTGCTTCCATAAAAATCTGTGTTGTAGAGAGAATTAATTAGATTTTCTCTTGAAAATACTTTTGTTGGATTGTTTAGAAACAACGACATAATTTGAAATTCTGTAACTGTTAATTTCAAATCCATTCCATTATATAATACACGAAAACCTTCTTCATCTAACGATAATCCCACCTGTGAAGTATTTTGTGAAAAACTTCTTCTTTTCATTATCATTTCTAGTTTTTTAATCAATAGTATTGGCTGAACTGGCTTGACAATATAATCGTCACAATACAGATCAAAAGCACTAATTTGAGTATTTAAATCATCAAGAGCAGTCAGCATCAATACGTTTGAGTTTGATATAGATGGAGTATTTCGTATAAACCTTAATACATCTATTCCGCTGTTTTCTCCTTCGACCATAATATCTAAGATGATAGCATCAAAACTATTACTACTTAAAATTTTAATCGCATCATCGCCATTTGAACTTTGACACACATCAAATCCAGCTATTTTCATGTATTCGGTTAAAATCTCTCTTATTTGCAATTCGTCTTCTAAAAAGAATATTTTTTTCATACCATCACATCCTATAATAATTATATAATAAGTTGATAAAAAATGTATTTGTTAGTTCGATTTGCGTTTGTTTTTGTAAATAGATATAGTAAATAATACTAATGATAATAAGACTAATACGATTAAAGATTGAAAGAATGAATAGTTTAAGTTTGCTCCTTTTGCTACTTCATTCACATATTCTATAGAAGAAAAGTGACTAATTGGAATTAATTGTGCAATCTTCTTGATTGCCTTTGGCATATCCTCTACTTGAATCCCCATCATTCCTCCAAGTATCATACTCAAAAAGTATATTCCCATTGAAAGTGAAAAAGAAATGGAGAATTTTTTAAAGAATATACATATAGAATATCCGATAAAAAAAGAAGCAACAGCAATTAAAGTTACAAATCCTGTGTGTTTTATTATTGATATTAAAGGAATATTAACACCTAAAGCGTATTTCATAACCCCAAAATAAAAAATATTACAAACAGTCCAGAATAAATAATAGACTATAAATTTGTATTTTGCCATTGATAAATGATTAATTGAAAACAAGTCTAACCTATCATAGACACCTTCTTCCAAATCTTTAGCAAATAATGCTGATAATCCAACTAAGAATATAGAAAGTGGGCTTATAATACTAATAGTTAAAACTATGCTTCTTTTTACCTCATCAATGAGAGGTGCAGGAACATCTTTGAGTCCCGATATTATTAGAAATGACATCAATATTGGAAATACCATTCCGAAAAATAAACTTGTAAAGTTTTGTAAAAGTAACTTTGTCTCAAATTTAAAAATGTATTTGTTCATTATTTTGCTCCTTCCTTCTTCAATGCATTAAGAACTGTAAGTTCAATAGAATCATTCAAACGTTCGAATTGTTGATTATTATCCACAAGAGTGGATATCAATTTTTTCTCTGTATTTATATCATTAAATCCTGCAGCTATTTTGTTTTCCATTGCTTCTAATCTTATATCTTTTGGTATAAGTGATTCTGTTATGTTGTTTTTTTCGGTTAGAATAACTGAACTTGTACAGTACTTTAAGAACATCTCTCTTTTTTTTCCATAGAAAAGAACTTTTCCTTCATGTAAATACAACAACTTGTCACAAATATCCTCTAATTCTTGATAATAATGACTAACCACGAGAATTGTTGTTGACTTGTCTTTGTAGTATTCTACTATTTTTTCCATTAATGATTGTCGACTCACAAAATCAAGTCCTGTTGTTACCTCATCAAATATAGTGACTGGAGAATTTTGCCACATAACCAAAATCAAAGTGAGTTTTTGTTTTTCTCCACCAGATAATTTTTTAAATGATTTGTGAAGCAATTTTTCGAAATCGAAAAACTTTATTAAATCCATCAGATTTGAATCTGATTCTATTTTTTTATTAGTAATCATTTGAATAATATCTTTTGTTTTTACCGTTTCTGAATAATTGTTAAACTGCATGTGAACTGCAATTTTTTCTTTGGGTATATCACTTGAAATGCTTCCACTATAATTAACTAATCCCAAAATTGCCTTAATTAACGTGGATTTTCCGGCACCATTTGATCCAATAATTCCTATTTTATGAGCATCTTCTAGGACGATTTCATCTTTAATATCAACAGCAATTTTGTCTTTGTATTGAACTTTAACGTTATTTAATTTAATCATAAGCTCCTCCTTGTTATCTATATAATAAAATGCTGGTGTGGATTTAAAGTGCATTTGGTATATAATTTAGGTAAATTATTATGATAAAATTAATTGAGGTGAAAAATGAAAGGATATTTTGCATCACATTTCTTCAACGACGCTATGTTTCGTTGGACTGAAGATTTGGCGAGATTTATAGAAAAAGAAGTGGACATTGATTTGTATGTGCCACAACGAAATGATTCGATAAACAACAAAAAAGACAATGATGCTACAATTACAGACATCGACATCGCAAGAAATGACATGGCGAAGTTAAAAGAAGCAGACGTTCTAATAGCGTGTCTTGATGGATTGTCGATTGACGATGGTGTTGCAGGAGAAATCATGGCTTTTTCTGTGATGAAAGATTACGAAGAAGAATACAAATTAACTGACAAGAAAAGAATTATCATCGGATTTGTCACAGATATGAGGTATTTGGGAACTGGAGAGAACAAATTGTACAGAAACCAAATGATAATCGGTCAAGTTAAAGACAAGGGATATTTCATCGTTGGATATCCAAATACAGACGATTACAAGAAAGAAATCGTGAATATTATTAAAAGAGAATATTAGAAAAATCTAGCTAGAAATAGCTAGTTTTTTTATTGACAAATGGTAAATGAAAATTTATCATATAAGTGATAAGAATATTCACTATCAAGAGGGAGAAGAATGAGAAGAAAGTACTTATCTGCAATATGCAAATTAATTTATTTAATAACATTAATTTTAATGTTTATAGTTAACAAGAGAAATATTCAATTACCAAAAATCACATTGATTCTTTTAGTGGGAATAAATATGATTAGCTTTGCCGCAAATATATTTTTATCGGAAATATCAAAAAAGTTAAAAATTGGCATAATTTTGTCTTTGGTAATTTTTTACGTAATTTTCGTAATTTTAATATGATTTAATAGCAAATTGAAATATTCTTATCGTAAAATAGCGAAGTTCTCATTGGATTTTGGTGGAGATTTGGTGAGGACTTTTTTGTTGGTATCAGAATTAGATATAACTTGGTGTATAATATAAATGAAAGAATAATCCAAAATAACAAATTGGATAAATTACGGATTTTACACTATTTTTAAATGGTGGAATATGGTATAATTAGTAGTTGTGATTTGTAGTTAACTTAACAGTTAAATGAATCTAATAATTTGAAAGGAAGTTGTTATGAATAAATTAGCGATAATTGGTGCACAATGGGGAGACGAAGGTAAGGGAAAGGTTGTAAATTATTTTTCCAAATTTAATGATATTATTATAAGATCTTCTGGTGGTGCCAATGCAGGACATACTATTTATTTTAAAGACAAAAAGTACGTACATCATTTACTACCATCTATAACTTTTGACACAGATTCTAAGGGATTCTTGGCAAAAGGAATGGTAATCGAATTAGAACAAATGATTGAAGAGTTGAAAGTTTTGGAAGCTGATTTCCCAGGAATTTCCAAGAGATTTATGGTTGATGTAGAAACATTCATCGTTCTACCTTACCACAAAGAAGAAGATGGATTGTTGGAATCTATGAGAAAAAATCCTATCGGAACTACAAAAAGAGGTATCGGACCTGCTTATCAAGACAAAGCTGCTAGACAAAATGTAAGAATTATTGATTTGTTTGACGATGAATTGTTAAGAGAACGTGTTGAAGAAATAGTTTATTTGAAAAACAACATCTACGAAGGCAAAATGCACATCGATGTCGACGAAACAGTAAATTATTTGCTTGACAAATTCGACCAATTATTAAAATTGGGCGTTACATTCACATCAGCATCTGAAATCGAAGATGAAATCAAAAACAAAAAAGTTCTTTTCGAAGGTGCACAAGGAATCATGCTTGACTTAGACTCAGGAACATACCCATACGTTACATCAAGCACAACAACTGCTTACAGCGCATCAGCAGCAGATGTTACATTGACTGATGATGACACAATCATGGGAGTTGTAAAAGCATACACATCCAGAGTTGGAGAAGGAGAATTCCCAACAGAATTGTTCGATGAAGATGCTGACAAGCTTAGAAAATTAGGCAACGAATTCGGAGCTACAACTGGAAGAAATAGACGTGTAGGTTGGATTGACCTTGCACAACTTCGTTATGCAATCAAAAAGAGCAAAATCAACTCAATTGTCATGACAAAAGCAGACGTATTAAACGGCTACGATAAAGTAAAAGTATGCGTTGGCTATGAAATAGATGGAGTTGAACAAAAAATGCCATTCATTTCAAATGATTTCAAAAAAGCAAAACCAATCTACAAAGAATTTGACGGTTGGAATGATGTGTTCGAAGTAAACTTCTTAAAATACATGACATTCATCGAAAAAGAATTAGACACAGAAATCTCTTATGTTTCTTATGGCCCAAAAACAGAAGAAATTATGGAAAAAAGAGATTTTATCATGAATATAAAATAAAATATTACAAATTATTCCGTGGATTAGCTTCACGGAATTTTTTGTCCAAATTTAATTGGACTTCAAAAACCAAAAAAATTTTCCTCAAAAATGTTATAAAATTTCAAAAAATTTGTTTTATGAAATTGAAAAATATCGAATAAACAATTAAATTTTAAAATAAACGTTGGTATTTCAATGTTTTAAATCAAAAAAATAAAAACAAAAAAATTTAGGAAAAATGTTGAACATAGTTCAAAAAAGTGGTACAATATAAAACGTCGAAAGAAATGAACGATGTTCAATGAAGGAAAGGAGGTTAATTGTGTCTTATTTGGATGAAAAGAAAAAGGATACTAAATTAAAAATATCCCAATCTGCGATTAAGATGTTTGAAAAAAAAGGAGTCGACAAGACGACTATCAGAGATATTATGAGTAACACTGATTTGGGTTTGGGAACTTTTTATTCGTATTTTAAGGATAAGGATGATTTGAAGGAACAAATAGTCCTGTCAAAGGTTACGGATTTGGTTGTAGAGACTGAGAAAAAGTGCGACCAAGAGGATCACGTTGAAAGATTTATTAGTTTTTTGAATTATATTATTGATTATTACATTGCGAATCCTTTTGAGTTTGAACTTGTTGCGAGCAATCTGAACTGGGCATTGTATGCCAGGGTCGAAAATGACAAGAGGTTTGCTGAAACAGACACTACACTGAAATACATTTTAAACAAGTATTCACAGTTGTTTTCTAAGGAATATTCCGATTCACAAAAACTGTATATTCTTTCTTTGACGATTGAAACTGTGATTTCGACTTGTAAGCTTGCAATCAGAAATGATTCTATTTTATCTATTGATGAAATGAAGTCTGTTTTGGTTGAGGTTATTAAACAAATTTTAAATAGATAAGGGTGATTTTTACATGAAGAAATTTTCAGAATTTATAGCTAATCATCCTAAGTTAGTGCTTTTAGTTATGACTTTGTTGTTGATTCCATCAATAATTGGTTATAAGGCGACTAATATTAACTACGATATTCTGTCTTATTTGCCAACTGATTTGAAATCGACTCAAGGCCAAACAATTTTGGACAAAGATTTCAAAAATGCAGCTACTGGGATGTTGATTTTAAAAGGCACAGACAACGATGCCGAGAAATTAAGAGAAGAAGTGCAAAAAATCGACGGGGTTGAGGATGTTATATCCAAGACTTCAATTTTAGGACCAACTGTTCCTAACGAATTTTTGCCAGATGATATTAGAGATGTGTTCTATGCAAAAGATAGTACTTTAATGATGGTTAAGTTTAGTGAATCGTCATCTTCAATGAGAACTATGAAGGCGATAGAACAAATAAAACAAATCGAATCCAAAGAAAAATACTTGAGTGGTATTAGTGCTCTTGTAAAAGACACAAAGGATTTGATTGATAAGGAAACGCCGATTTATGTAATGCTTGCTGTGGCACTTGGACTTGTGGTGTTGAGCTTGACGAATGAATCGACTGTAATTCCATTCGTATTTATGTTGAATATAGGATATGCTGTTGTTTATAATTTTGGGACTAATATATTCTTAGGACAAATATCCTACATTACAAAGGCGATTGCAGCGGTGTTGCAACTTGCCGTAACGATGGATTATTCGATTTTCTTGTATCACAGATATGCAGCGGAAAAGAAAAAGAGAGACACACATAAGAAGGCAATGGCGAAAGCTATTGAGGCGACATTCTCATCGTTATTCTCATCTTCACTTACAACTTTTGCAGGATTCTTGGTTTTGATATTGATGAGATTGTCTTTGGGTAAAGACATTGGACTTGTAATGAGTAAAGGTGTCTTTATCGGACTTTTATCTACTTTGATAGTTCTTCCACCAATGTTACTTCTTACAGAAAAAGCTGTGGACAAGTACAATCACAAGGTATTACTTCCAGAATTCAATAAATTACCAAATTTTGTTGTCGACAAAAGAAAAGTGTTGGCGATTGTGTTTGTGGTTTTATTTATTCCAGCAATTTACGGTTCAGTTAACACAAAATTGTATTACAACTTGGATAGATCATTGCCACAAGATTTGGATTCAATAGTATCACTTAATAAAATGAAAAAAGACTACAACATGGCAAGTACACACTTCATCGTTGTAAAGGATAATTTATCTAATACTGCTATGAGTTCTATGATAGATGAATTGAAAAAAATTGACGGTATTAATTCAGTTGTTGGAACGAATTCCATCACAGGGGTTACAATTCCTGCTACATTCTTACCGGACAAACTAAGAGATAACTTCGTAAAAGATGGCTACGAAATGTTGATGGTTAATTCAAAATACCAAACAGCATCTGAGGAGGTTAACAAACAAATCGAACAAATGCGTGATGTAATTGCAAAACACGACAAGGACGGATATTTGACAGGTGAAGCAGTTCTAACAGACGATTTGACAGATATTTCTGACCAAGACTTCAAGATGGTTAACATAGCATCATTGATTGCGGTATTTTTAATCATTGCTATATCATTCAAATCATTTGGAATTCCAGTTGTTTTGATAGCTGCAATAGAACTTGCAATTCAAATCAACATGGCAATCCCATTCTACTTCAATCAAACAATTCCGTTTATCACATCGATAGTAATCGGAGTAATCCAATTGGGATCTACGATAGATTATTCTATCTTGATGACAGACCGATTCCTATATGAATACAATAAGCGCAAGAATGTAAACGAAGCGTTAAAAGTTTCAGTAAAGGAAACATCCAAATCAATTGTTACAAGTGCCTTATCATTCATGGCAGCAACAGTTGGTGTAGGAATTTATTCGAAAATGGAAATAGTATCCACAATTTGTACTTTATTGGCTAGGGGAGCAATCATCAGTATGCTTGTAATCATAATATTACTTCCAGCATTGTTGAGTATTACATTCCCATTTATCAAGAAAACAACTAAGAACTTAGCGTAAAGGAGAATAAATAATGAAAAAAAATATCGAAAAAGTGTTAGCATTAACTTTGATATCTTCAATGACATTTGCTAATCTTTCATTTGCAGAACAACAAGATTTAATCAAAAAATCAGAAACAGTTTATGTAACAGTAGAAGGTAACGAAATCAAAGACAAATCAGTTTCTGTGTGGTTAAATTCAGATAAAAATATAAAAGCAAACGACAAATCTAATTTGACAAATGTAAAAGATTTGAAAACAGACAAAGAACTAAAATCTGAAAATGGATATTTGAAATTAGATGAAAACAAAAAAGACATCTACTACAAAGGTGACACTGACAAAAAACTTCCAGTGGATGTATCTGTAAAATACTTCTTAGATGGAAAAGAAATGAAAGCTTCTGAATTGGAAGGAAAATCTGGTCATTTGAAGATTGTAATCACTTCTAAAAATAACAGATACGAAGCCAAAACAATTGACGGACAATCAAGAAATGTATATTCACCATATGTCGTTGTAGCAGCGATGACATTTGACGATGAAAAAGTAGAAAACATCACATCAGATGATATAAAAGTTGTAAAAGACGGCAAGAATGAAATAGTAACTACAGTTATGACACCAGGTATGAAACAAAACTTGAGTAAAATTGTAGAAGACAAAGAATTGGATAATTTCAAGGACGAAGTTTCAGTTGAAATGGACATCAAAGATTACAAACCAGTAGAAATCTACTCTGTAATCACTAACGAATTCTTCCAAGAAAAAAAGAACATCGATTCATTGGACAAACTTCAAAACGGTGTTAAAGAATTACAAGATAATTCACAAAAACTTGTAGATGCATCAGTAAAATTATCTGAAGGACAAGACAAACTAAACTCAGGAATTTCACAAATGCAAACAGGAGTTACAAAACTTCACTCAGGTTCACAAAAACTTGCATCATCTACACAACAAATGCAAGGCAAATTCTCAGGAATACAATCAAAAGTAGGTCCTATACAAGGATATGTAGCTCAAATGAACGACGGTAGCTTGAAATTATACAACGGAATTTCGGACTACACAGCTGCTGTTGGAAAAATCAAAGAAAACACAGCTAAGATCAAAGAAGGCTCCGAAAAACTAGCCAAAGGTGCAACTGATTTGGACAATGGAGTTGGCAAATTAAAAGATGCGACTTCACAATTAAGAGCTGGAACTGAAAATATGAAAGAAATGACTGCACAAAAAGACCAACTACTTGAAAAATCATCACAATTATCAAACGGATTGAATGGCTTGGCAGGAAGTTATGGTCAATTAGCAGATACAGTTGAACAAATTTCAGGAAAATCTCAACAATTAAAAGATTCAAGCGCACAATTCAACGAAAAATTACAACAAGTAGCACAATTAGCAGGTGGAGCTGATGGAAGTGCAAGCGCAGAAAAAATCGCACGTGGACTTGAGAACTCAGCTGAGGGATTGAACAATGCAATCCAACAATTACAAGCAAAAAATGAAGAAGGACAATTAAGTGACACAATTGCATATCTTCAAGCACAAAAAAATGTAATGTACGTTCAAGCAGAATCCATTAGAAATGCTGGTTCACAAAATGCTGGGCAACAAAAACTACAAGCAGCATTGGCACAACTAGCACAAAGCTCAAGTGCATTATCACAAGGAAACGCTGATTTATCCAATGCGCTTATGAGAACATCAGCTGCTATGAATCAATCAAAAGCAAAACTTGTAGATTCTTCTAACCAATTATCTCAAGGATTGGGACAAATGGGTGGTGCATTGAACGGTGCAGACGGATTATCAACATTGAAGGATTCCATCGACAAACTTGACGATGCAACAGGTCAAATCAAAGGTGGATCACAAACATTAAAAGAAGGAACATTGCAAAATGAAAAAGCAATGGCAATGCTTTTAAATGGAATGGAAGAATTGGACAAGAATTCAAGCGCATTAGTTGAAGGCTCATCAAAATTATCTGGTGGATTACAAGAATTCAACAAACAATCAGCTCTTTTATCTTCATTGTCACAAATCAATGAAAAAGCCATCATTCCAATGAGTAATGCAATCAATATGTTAAATGATGGACTTGGAAAATTAGATTCATCAACTGGACAATTAAAATCAGGTAGCGACAAGCTTGCTTCTGGACAAAAAGAATTCAGTTCCAAATTAAAAGAATACAAAGAAAAAGGAATTGATGAATTATCCAACAAGACAAAAGATTTGAACAAATTCAAAGACATCATCGATGCTATGAGTGATTTGGCAGTTAAAGATTCTTCATTCACAGGAACAGACAATAATTTTGAAACAAAATCAAGAATTGTTGAAAAAATAAAATAGTAATCTTTACAAAAACATTCTATTCTGATACAATCTAATGTATCGATGAAGAGAATATTAGTTCTATACGATTTTTCAGAGAGAAAGTGTAAGGTGGAAACTTTCATTTACGATAGAATGAACCTAACTCGGAGATTATGTCAAAATCATAGGGTTGTCACCTTATAACTAACAAACTAGAAGTGGTATAGCGATCCTTCGTCTTCGTGACGGAGGATCTTTTTTTAGATACATATTAAATACACCAAAGAAAGGAACATGTAAATTATGAGAATGAATAAATTTTATATGCCAACTTTAAGAGAGGATCCACAAGATGCGGAAATAGCAAGCCATAAGCTTCTATTAAGAGCTGGCATGATTAGAAAAACAGCAGCAGGATTGTACAGTTATTTGCCATTGGGCTATCGAATTGTAAGAAAGGTGGAAAACATCGTTCGTGAAGAAATGGACAACTACGGTTCACAAGAAATCCACATGCCAGTAACTCAACCACGTGAAATCTGGGAAGAATCTGGAAGATGGAAGACATTTGGACCGGAAATGTTCAAGCTACAAGACAGAAATAATCGTGAATTCTGCCTTGGACCAACAGCCGAAGAATATTTTACAGATTTAGTAAAAGGTGAAATCAAAAGCTACAAGCAACTTCCACTTAATATTTACCAAATCCAAACAAAATACCGTGATGAAAAAAGACCAAGATTTGGAATCAACCGTTCCAGAGAATTCTTGATGGAAGACTCTTACACATTTGATGTAGATGAAGAAGCGATGCGTGAAGCTTACATGAACATGTGGAGAGCGTATGAAGTTGTATTCAACAGACTTGGTTTGGAGTACAAAATCGTAGCTGGAGACAGTGGCGCAATGGGTGGCAACAGTTCACACGAATTTATCGCATTAAGCGATGTAGGTGAAGGTGTGATTTGCTACAGCGATGACAGTGATTTCGCAGCAACTGACGAAAAAGCATACGTGTACTATCAAGTAAACGATGAAAATGTAGAAAAACTTCCATCAGAAAAAGTCCTCACACCAAACTGCAAAACAATAGAAGAAGTAAGTGATTTCTTGAATGTTGACGCAGCACATTGCTTGAAGGCTGTGGATTTGATGGTAGAAGGAAAACCTGTAATAGTGTTCATACCAGGAGATCGTGAACTTAATATGTCCAAACTTGTAAGTTATTTGAAATGTCCAGAACACGAAATCGAAATGATGGAAGAAAAAGACATCCTAGCTTTGAACAGCTCACCAGGATTTACTGGACCAATCGGACTAGATTCAAGAATCATAATCGACTCAAGAGTTACACAAATTAAAAACTTCGTCGTTGGAGCGAATGAAGAAAACTACCACATCAAAAATGTAAACTATGGAGATGATTTCGAAGGAGAAATCGTAGAAGATTTATTGATGGTACAAGAAGGGGATATCGATCCTGAAACAAAATCTCCATTGAAATTCAAAAGGGGAATCGAAGTTGGAAATATCTTCCAATTGGGACAAAAATATTCCAAGAGTATGAATGCAACATTCTTGGATGAAAATGGAAAAGAACAATTCTTCTGGATGGGATCATACGGAATCGGCGTTACAAGAAGTGTCAGCGCAATTGTGGAACAAAATCACGACGACAAGGGAATGATTTGGCCATTAGTTGTAGCTCCATATCACGTAATCATCACGATTGTTAATACAAAAAATGATGAACAAAATACACTTGCAGAAAAACTTTACGAAAAATTACTTCTTCAAGGAGTAGAAGTTCTACTAGATGACAGAAAAGAAAGAGTCGGAGTCAAATTCAACGACCGTGATTTAATAGGAATTCCATTGAGAATAACTGTCGGAAAGAAAGCAGATGAAGATATAGTAGAATTTTCAGAAAGAAAAACACTTGAAAATGTTGAAATGTCATCACAAGAAGCCTACGAAAAAGTAATGGAAATCATCAACGCTAACTTAAAATCAGTTGGTGGATTGTATAGATAATTTAATTTGATTTTAAAACGAAAACTACGGGCGGGTATTGCTCGTAGTTTTTTTATTTAAGAAAATGCAAAGTTTACTTGACAAAAAATGTAAAGCATACTATACTAAAAATGTAAAGTGAACTTTGCAAAGGAGCAAAAATGAAAAATATTATTTCACAATTAAGAAAAGAAAACAAAATTACACAAGAAGAATTGGCGAATGAAGTTGGAGTGACAAGACAAACTATCACATCTATAGAAAACGGAAAATACATCGCATCGCTACCACTTGCATTCAAAATCGCAAAATTTTTCGAAATGAAAATCGAAGACGTATTTACAATGGAGGAGGATGATTAAATGAAAAACTTACAAAACTACAGAAAAGAAATAGCGCGTAGAATATCGTTATTAATAGTATTTTGTGTAATTTCTCTTGTAGCCATAGTTATTGGAGCTGTATATTTGAAAGACTTATCACCAACGAACGCAGACACAACAGATTATGTTTTGGGATTTTTCACAGGAATAGAACTAGTTTGCGTATTTTACATGGGATGTTTGATAAGAGCCTACAGAGACGAAAAATATCTAAAAGAAATGTACACAAAAGAAACAGACGAACGTGAAATATTAATAAGAATGAAATCTGGAAAAAACATCGTACCAATATTGTCATTAGTCATAGCAGTAATCGCCTGTGTTATGTCTTATATAAACTTCGAAGTGTTCATTGCACTTACAGCAGTAGCCATCGCGCAAATAATAATAACTTTGATATTGAAAATATATTGGAGCAAGAAATTGTAGAATT
This sequence comes from Finegoldia magna ATCC 53516, assembly GCF_000159695.1. Taxonomy (NCBI): domain Bacteria; kingdom Bacillati; phylum Bacillota; class Tissierellia; order Tissierellales; family Peptoniphilaceae; genus Finegoldia; species Finegoldia magna. The sequence continues at coordinate 1,043,420 of NZ_CM000955.1, read as the reverse complement.
AAAATTGGAAAGGAAGTTTTCTTAGATTGGAAAACTTCCTTCTTTAATATATATTAAATCCCTGTGTTCATTTGCGTGAATTGGTGCTATTTGTGGTATATTATAATAAGTATATATTTTAATGAGGGGGACATGGTGGATATTTTAGAGTTGATGCACAAGAGGCATTCTGTTAGAAAATACTTAGATGAAGAGATTGACGTTTCTGTGAAGAAGATTATCGAAGAGAAGGTAGATGAGGTTAATCGTGAATCTAATTTGAATATAAAGGCTGTGTTTGATGACAAGGAAGGGTTTAATTCAAGGCTTGCGAAGTACGGAAAGTTTGAAAATGTGAATAATTTTCTGATTATGAAGGGCGTGGGCAATGATTTGAGTGAGACTTGTGGATATTACGGCGAGAAGCTTGTGATGGAGCTGATGAATTTGGATTTAGGTTCGTGCTGGGTTGCTCTTACATATAATAAGAAGAATATTAGAAAATACATAGAGCCAAACGAAAATTTGGTGATTGTGATTGCGTTCGGAATTCCTGCGAACTGGGGATACAATCGAAAAAGCAAACTTCCAAAGCAAGTGTCAAATGTGAGTGAAGATTCGCCACAATGGTTCAAGGACGGTGTGAATTGTGCGTTGAATGCCCCGACTGCGATTAATCAACAAAAATTTATGCTTACGTTGGTGGATGACAAAGTGAAGGCGAAGGCGAGGTTTGCTCCGTCGGCGAAGGTCGATTTGGGAATTGTAAAATATCATTTCGAGGTTGGATCGGGCAAGGATCATTCTATTTGGATATAAAGATTTATCATGAAAATCAAAAAAATAATCAAAAGTCAAAAATAAAATTTAAAAGTCAAAGAAATTGCAAAGATTGTAAATACTATTGATTATGCGCTCGTAAGGGTGTATAATAATATCAAGGTCAAAGAAAGTCAAAAACAAATTACGGGAGGTTTTTATGGAATATAAAGATTATTACAAAGTTTTGGGGGTGGATAAAAAGGCGAGCTCCCAAGAAATTAAAAAAGCATACAGAAAACTCGCCAAGAAATATCACCCTGATTTAAATAAAGGCGATGAGAAATCACAGGAAAAATTCAAGGAAATCAATGAGGCTTATGAGGTTTTAGGTAACGAAGAAAAACGTAAAAAATACGATATGTTTGGCTCCAATTATAATTTCCAAGGAGGACAAAACTTCGATCCGAATGCGTATGATTTTGGAAACTTCGGAGGATTTGGAGGTTTCGGCAAGAATTCTGGTTCGTACACTTACACAACTGGTGGAAGTGGCGGAGGATTCTCGGACTTTTTCAACGCGTTTTTCTCAGGTGGACAAAGTAGCGGCGGAGGATTTTCCGACATTTTCGGCGGATTCAAAGGCGCTGGAAGAAAATCTCAACCAAGGCAAAGATACGACACGGACATTTCCGTTTCATTATCAGATATCTACAACGGTGTAGAAAAAAGATTGGGACTTATGATTGGAGATAAAAGTGTCAACTTGAATTTGAAAGTTCCGAAAGGGATTTTGCCTGGTAAGAAGATTAAGGTCAAGGGCGAAAAATTCGGCGTTGACGGGGACATTTATGTGAAGATTAACTTGGTTGATGTGTACAACAAGCTTGAAGATCACAATATCATCAAGAAGGTTGAACTTAAACCATGGGAAGCTTATTTTGGTAAATCTATCAATGTTGAAACGATTAGTGGCGAAAGAATCAAGGTTAAGATTCCGAAAAACATCAAGGCTAATCAAAGAATTAGGATTAAAGATAAGGGATTTGTGGATATGAAAGGCGTCAAGGGTGATTTGTACCTTGAAATTTCTATCGTAAATCCTACAAAATTGAACGAAGAACAAGAAGAATTATATAAACAATTATACGATATTTCTGAATAATGTTAGGAGGTAAGAATTATGGATTTAAATAAATTCACACAAAAATCTGTTCAAGCAATTCAAGATGCGCAAAATACTGCGATAAAGTTGGGCAATCCAGAAGTTACGGATGTTCATCTAAGTTATGCGTTGTTGTCTGACTCAGATTCAATAGTTGCAAAGACTATCCAAAAATTGGGCGCAGATTACAAAAAAATCGTGAGCGCTTTTAATCAAAAAATAGATTCTCTTCCTAAAAACGACAGTCAATCGAGTGTGTATCCAAGCACTGCTTTTCAAAGAATTTTGTTGAAAGCAGAGGACGAAGCTAAGTCCATGGGCGACAGTTTCGTGTCAGTAGAACACATTTTTATGAGTATTTTAGGAGAAAAGAACACTGTTAGCGCAGTTTTGTTGAAGGATTTTAATGTCAATAAGCAAAACTTCGCATCTAATTTGAAGGATTTGAGAGGAAATCAAAAGGTAGATTCTGACAATCCAGAAGATACGACTGATGTGTTGACAAAATACGGTCGTAACTTGACTGATTTGGCGAAGGAAGGTAAGCTTGATCCAGTTATCGGTCGTGACGATGAAATCAGACACAGCGTTAGGATTTTGAGTCGTAGAACGAAGAACAATCCAGTGTTAATTGGTCAACCTGGTGTTGGTAAGACTGCGATTGTGGAAGGTTTGGCGCTTAGAATTGTCAACGATGATGTCCCAGAAACTTTGAGAAATAAATCTATTTTTGCATTGGACATGGGAAGTTTGATTGCCGGTGCAAAATTCAGAGGAGAGTTCGAAGAAAGATTGAAGGCTGTTCTAAAAGAAGTGGCAGAATCTGATGGCAAAATCATTATGTTTATCGACGAAATTCACACTTTGGTTGGAGCTGGAAAATCAGAAGGCGCAATGGATGCAGCGAACTTGTTGAAGCCAATGCTTGCAAGAGGTGAAATCAGAACAATCGGCGCTACAACTTTGGATGAATACAGAAAATACATCGAAACAGATGGCGCATTGGAAAGAAGATTCCAAAAAGTTTTGGTTGAAGAGCCTTCAGTTGAAGACACGATTTCGATATTGCGTGGTATCAAGGACAAGTACGAGATTTATCACGGAATCAAAATCACTGACAACGCTGTAATCGCTGCGGCAACTTTGTCGGACAGATATATTACAGACAGATTTTTGCCAGACAAGGCTATTGATTTGATGGACGAAGCAAGTGCGATGGTTAGAACTGAGATTGATTCTATGCCTGAAAGCATCGACGAAACCAAGAGAAAAATATTGCAACTTGAAATCGAACGTGCTGCTTTGAACAAAGAAGACGATGAGATGAGCAAGATCAGACTCGAAAATTTGGAAAAAGAATTACAAGATACTAAAAATGAGTTTGATGCGATGTATATGGAATGGACTCAACAAAAATCCAAGGTTGACGAAATCAAGGACACAAAATCTGAAATCGAAGCTGTTAAACACGAAATGGAAGAAGCTCAAAGAAAATACGATTTTGAAAGATTGTCTGAATTAAAATACGGAAAATTGGTCGAACTTGAAAACAAACTCGAAGAATTGAACAAGAAAATGGACGAAGATGACAATTCTATTATCAAAGAAAGCGTAACTGAAGATGAAATCGCAGAAGTTGTGAGCAAGTGGACATCAATTCCTGTTACAAAATTAGTGGAAACAGAGCGCGACAAGATTTTGAATATGGACAAGTTGTTGCACAAGAGAGTTGTGGGACAAGATGAAGCTGTAACTGCTGTGACAGATGCAATCATCAGGGCTAGAAGTGGTTTGAAATCACTCAACAGACCAATCGGTTCATTTATATTCCTTGGACCAACTGGTGTTGGTAAAACAGAACTTGCAAAAGCTTTGACTGAAAATATGTTTGATGACGAAAAGAATTTGATTCGTATCGATATGTCAGAATATATGGAAAAACACGCAGTAAGTAGACTTGTTGGAGCGCCTCCAGGATATGTTGGATATGATGAAGGTGGTCAACTAACTGAAGCTGTTAGAAGAAAACCATACTCTGTGATTTTGTTCGACGAAATCGAAAAAGCGCATCCAGATGTGTTCAACATTTTATTGCAAGTTTTGGATGACGGACGTTTGACTGACAACAAAGGTAGAACTGTCGATTTCAAAAACACAATCATCATCATGACAAGTAACATTGGCTCGATGGATTTGATTGAAGGAATCGACGATAACGGAAATATTTCTGACGAAAGCAGAAATTCTGTAATGGACGAATTAAAATCCAGATTCAAACCAGAATTTTTGAACAGAATTGATGATATCGTAATGTTCAAACCATTGACAAAAGATGACATCTACAAGATTATCGAAAAACAAGTTTCATTGTTGCAAAAACAATTGGAAGACAGGCAAATCACTATCGAAATCGACGAATCTGCAGAAGATTTGATTATCGACAAAGCATACGATGTATTGTACGGTGCAAGACCAGTTAAGAGATTCATCGAATCCAACGTCGAAACAAAACTCGGCCGTGAATTGATAAAAGGCACTGTAACTGACAAAGACACTGTCGTTATCACAAACGTAGATGGTGAATTGGGAATCAAAAAGAAATAGATTTTATGGAAAATAGGCAACGGGGATTGCCTATTTTTTTATTGTGGTAAAGAATAAAAGTCGCTACATGAAGATACGGAATAAAAGTCGTAACACGCATCGTCTGGCTTATGGCAAAATCAAGACAGTTTCAGCACATAAGAAATCAGAAAACTGATTTGCACGAATATCTGTCTTCGTAAATTTGTGATTTCTAAATCTCAAAATCCTGAAATTTGAAGCTCGTGCTACGCACTCAAGCGGTCAAATTTCTGGCGGATTTTTTCGATTTGAAATCATTTAAATTTCCTACGAATGATATTCTTAGCAAATGCAGTAATCTGATTTTGTATATCTACAGGGATAAAATGACTAATATAAAAAAATCGATTAAAAAATAGGTAAGTTTTATAACGAGGATATGGAGATGAAAAAACTTTGGTGCTGCGTAAAAAGTGGATTACCGATTTTGCTAAGAATATCATCTGGAGAAAATAATTAAAAATCCAAGCGAAGTGACCCGCAGAAAATCTCACTCGTGCCAGCCGTAGGCGCACTTGAGATTTTAGGGTCACGAGTGAGAGGATTTTTTTATTTTCGTAAGTCAGATATTCGTGCAAATCGGTTTTCCACTTTTTGATAGCACATGCGACTTTAAAATCCTGCGACCCACCCCCTTGTAGCAAAAATCAATTTTTCTTGTTACAATATTATTAGAGACAAATGATTTATGGCGTAAAATTTTAACACGAGGAGCGACAATGAAGGTAAGAAAAGCGGTTATTCCTGCGGCGGGTTTTGGTACGAGGATGCTTCCTGCATCGAAATCTGTTCCGAAGGAGATGCTTCCAATCTACGACAAACCAACTTTGCATCATATTGTAAAGGAGGTTGTGGATTCTGGAATTACGGATATTTTGATTATTATAAGCAAGGATAAGGGATCGATCGAGGATTATTTTGATGTGAATTTCGAATTGGAATACGAATTGAACAAGAAGTCTTCGGAGATATCACGAGAAATTCACGAGTTATCGAAGATGGCGAACATCTACACTATTAGACAGAAGAAGAAAAACGGTCTTGGAGATGCGATAAAATACGCGGAAAGTTTTGTTGGCGATGAGCCTTTTGCGATTTTGTTGGGTGATGATATTATCTACAATACCCCAGATGAGCTTCCTTGTATCAAACAAATGGTGGATATTTACGAGACTGAACAGTCGCCGATTTTGGGTGTGCAAAAAGTTTCGTGGGATGATGTTGATAAGTACGGGATTGTGAATGGTGTGAAGACTTCTGATAGAATTACTGAGGTTGAGTCGTTGGTCGAAAAACCAAGTCGTGATGAAGCTACGACTAACTTGGCGATTCTTGGAAGATACATTGTAACGCCGGATATTTTTCCGATTCTTCACGAAACGAAACCTGGCAAGAATAACGAAATTCAATTGACTGATGCTTTGAACAAGCTTGCAGAAAAACGCAAGATGATTGCTTATGATTTTATAGGCAAGAGATATGATGTCGGTAACAAGCTTGGTTTTGTGAAGGCTACGGTTGATTTCGCACTTAATGACGAAAAAATAAAGGACGAATTGTTAGAGTTTTTACGAGAAAAATAATATTTAGCTATTGGCACAAGGTGTCAGTAGCTTTTTTTATTGAGAAATAATTTATTGTGATAAAATATTACAGAGGTGTGTTATGAATATTGCAATCGTAGATGACGAAGAAAATATAAGAAATTTGTACAGAAAATACTGCGAAGAATGGGCAAATATCAATAAAATCGATTTGAAGACTAAGCTTTTTTCATCGGGGGAGAATTTCATATTCAATTACGATGAAAATGATTATATAGATATTTTGTTGTTGGATGTTGAGATGAAAAAGATTAATGGCGTTGAACTATCCAAGAGAATTCGTGAGAAAAATTCGGATATTCAGATTATTTTCATAAGTGGTTATCCAGAATATATCGGATACGGATATGATGTCAATGCGCTGAATTTCTTGATTAAGCCTATAAAAAAGGAGAAGCTTTTCGAACTTCTGGACAAGGCAACGAATCAAATGAACAATAAAGAGAAGTTCATCATTGTAAAGGATGATGGGATTAATACGAAGATTTTGTTGAAGGATATCTTCAGTTGTATTTCGGATAAAAATTACGTGGATATTTTCGCACAAAATAAAAATTACAGAATTAGGATGACGTTGACACAACTATTGGATATGTTGGACGATAGGTTTTTCAAGGTGAGTCGTTCGGAAATTATCAATATCGAAAAAATTGCAGAAACCAAGAAGGATTATGTTTTGTTGGAAGATGATAGCAAATTTTTGTTGTCAAATGTGAAGTTCAACGAACTTAACAGAAAAATTATCGAGTTTTATTAGGATAAATATGAGATTTTTAAGTAAAATTAGGATTTTATTTTCAAAAAAAGACATTTTTGAATATCAACAACAACTGTTGAACACTCACTATCAAGAAGTAGAGAATATGTACCGCGATATCAGAAAATTTCGCCACAATTACAGAAATCACTTGCAAACTTTGCGCTCTTTTGTGGCTGAAAATGATATGGAATCTATCAAGAATTACTTGGATAATTTGGACGAGAATTTGCATTCTATCGCGCCTGTGATTAGGACAGGAAATAGGATGGCGGATGCTATTTTGAATTCCAAGATAACTATGGCGACTAATGAAAACATAAAATGCATTGCAGACTGCAAGATTTCAAATATTCTGGATATAAAAGATATCGATTTGGCGACGATTATCGGGAATTTGTTCGACAATGCGATTGAATCGGTGAGAAATTTGCCAGAAGAGGATAGATTTATCAGGATTTACATGGATATGAAGGGCAATAAATTGTACATTTCATTTACTAATAAATCAAATAGCAAAAAACAGGAGAAGTTTGGCAGAATTTTCAAATCGACAAAAGGCGAAAACAGAGGACTGGGGCTTATCAGTATCGACGAAATCGTCGACAAATACGACGGCTACATCAACAGAAATTCAGAGGACAATGCTTTTACGACGGAGATTTTGATATAGTCATCCCTGTTTTTGATATGCTTATCCCTAAAACGTAAATACGAGAGTATTTCGGTTAATATATTATTGGGAGGTAGTTATGAAGAAAAAATATTCTACAAATGATAATATTAAATTTATGTTCAATCTTGCGTGGAATAACCAAAAAAGTTTGATTTTCATGCTGATAATTATGGCTATCACGACTGCTGGAATTGATATTTTACAGTTGTATTTTACTCCACAAATTATCAAAATGGTTGAAAATTCACAAGATTTCAGAACGATTATGCTTACTGTTGTTGTGTTCGCAGTCTTGATTTTCATCTGTTCTGCGACAAAAGAGTCGTTGGATTTGAGAATCTTGCCGAAAAAAATCTACGTGAGAACTTTGATATTAAATCAATGTATCGAAAAATTCTTGTCGATGGATTACGAGATGACTTTGGACAAGAATGTGTTGGATTTATCCGAAAAAGCGAACGTAAATATTGAAGGAAATGATAAAGCTACAGAACATATCTGGATTACGATGAAAGACGTTTTGTATTTATTAATCAGCACGAGTGTGTATTTGATTTTACTGTCAAGGCTTCCTATTTTTATAATTTTGGTGTCGATTATCGCTAGTTTAATCAGTTTTATGTATTCCAAAAAACTTAAACAATGGAAGTACGATAATAGGAAAACTCAGGCTAGGTTTGAGAAGGAATTCAACTACATTTATTCAGTGAGCAGTCAAGAATACGCAAAAGATATCAGAATGTTTGGCCTAGGAAATTGGCTGGAAGATATATACGACAGCGTTTTTGTGTTGTATGATGATTTCTTGAACAAAATGGGCAACAAAATGTTGATGGCAGATTTCTTGGATTGCGTGTTCAACCTTTTGAGAAATTCCGTTACATATTATTATCTTATAAATTTTGCAGTGAATGGCAAGATTGACGCGAGTATGTTTTTGTTGGCTTTTTCTGCACAAACAAAATTCGGATACGATGTTCAAAGATTGTTTAATTTTCTGAGTGTGCTTTTTATGGAAGCAAAGGACATCGCAACTGTAAGAGAGTTTGTGGATTTGGAAGAAAAGTTCAAAAAAGACGGAGGAATCGAATTAAATCCAGATGAGGATATTACGATAAAATTCGAAAACGTGGGATATAAATATCCTGGTAGCGACGAATTTGTATTGGAGAATTTGAACTTCCAAGTCAATCCACAAGAAAAGGTCGCTGTAGTTGGTCTCAATGGATCGGGGAAAACTACGATGATTAAACTTTTGATAGGATTTTTGGATCCAACAGAGGGGCGTGTGCTTGTCAATGGGATTGATTTGAGAGAACTCAACAGAAGAAAATACTACGAAATGTTTTCTGCGGTGTTCCAAGATTATTCGATATTGCCGGAAACTATCTACATGAATGTAACGCAATCAAAATCCACAGATGATGTGGAAGGCGTGGAAGAAGTGTTGAAATTGGCAGGCCTTTACGACAAGGTTAAGGAATTTCCAAATGGAATATTCAACACGATTGAAAAATATATCTACCAAGATTCGCCTGTTTTATCAGGAGGGGAAACACAAAAGCTGCTTCTTGCAAGAGCTTTGTACAAAAATTCGAAGTTTTTGATATTAGATGAGCCGACGGCAGCACTTGATCCATTAGCAGAAAAAGATTTGTACAACAAATACAATGAACTAACGAAAAACCACACATCGATTTTTATTTCTCATAGAATGGCATCGACGAGATTTTGCGATTACATTTTGTTGATTGGAAACAAGGGAATTGAAGAACGTGGAACTCACGAAGAATTGATGGAAAAGTGCGGAACGTACAAGTATTTGTTCGACACTCAAGCGAAATATTACAGGGAGGACTACAATGCAAAAGAATCTTAAACTATTCAAAGATACTTGGAGTGTTTTGTGGAAAAATTACAAAAAACTTATCATCAACTACACTCTTAACTGTTTATTCTCTGCGATTTTTCCGTTAATTAGCATTTACGCATCTGCTAGAATGATAGACGGGATCGTCAATAAAATGCCTGTACAATTTGTAGGCAAATGGGCAGTAATTGCGTTGTTGTCAGTGTTTTTCATTCAAATTATTCTCGCCTTGACGAATAAAATCCAAAACACATACAATGACAAGAAATACGAGATATTTTTCCATATTTTATCCGAAAAATTCAACGAATTAGATTACAAACAATCTCAAGACACAGATATTATCGGAGAAAAATCAAATATAGAACAAAACATAAACTTCGGTGAATTCGGAATCATAAGAGTTCTTTACGCATACGATATGATATTGGAGTCTTTATTGGCGATGGTTGGTAGTTTGGTTTTGTCGTATGAATTTTTAGTGACGAAATGGAACGCACCAGAAAAATTTTCTTTTCTGAATAGCGCTTGGATAAATGTTTTGTTGATTGTAGTAGTTGTATTTTTATCTTGGATTTCACAGAAAATTAACGGAAAACAATTTGAAATTTGGCATAAAATAAATGAAGAAGGAAAATTTGGAAATAGAGTGTTCTCATTTTATTGTTGGCGAATGAAAGATAAAAGCAGGATGCTTGATACGAGAATGTACCGTCAATATAATATCGCAGCTAATATGACCGATGGATGTGGGATTTTTAACCCAGGTGGAGTTTTTGACAGAATTATGTCGACAGAAGGCGTCACGTACAAAATACTCAGCGAATTTTTCTCAAAATTACAAGTTTTATTGATTTATCTTGTCGTAGTATCCAAATCATTACTGGGATCTATTTCAATCGGAATGCTCAGCCAATATTTGGGAAGTTTGATAAATTTTACGAGCAATTTGTCGAAATTCTTGGAAGGAGTTGCATTGTACAAGGGAAACACTCCGTACGCAGAACTTACGATGGATTATTTGCACAAAAAATCGGATTTTTACAACGGAAGTTTGACTACGGAAAAAAGATCCGACAAAAAATACGAAGTCGAATTCAAAAATGTCAGCTTCAAATATCCTGGAACTGACAATTGGATATTGAAAAATATCAATTTGAAATTCGACCTTGGGAAAAAATTGGCGATTGTGGGGCAAAATGGTTGTGGCAAGACTACTTTTGTGAAGTTGTTGATTAGATTTTACGATGTTACTGAAGGGGAAATCTTGTTGAACGGAATTAACATCAAAAAATACAGATACGATGAGTATTTGAAAATATTCTCAGTTGTGTTCCAAGATTTTAATTTGTTCGCATATCCATTGGCGCAAAATGTCGCATCGGGAATGGATTACGACGAAGAAAAAATCATTCAATCGCTCAAAGATGTTGGAATGTACGACGATGTTCAAAAATGGGACAAAGGAATCGAAACGTATCTGTACAAAGATATCGACGAAAATGGAATCAGCGTTTCCAAAGGTCAAGAACAAAAAATCGCCATTGCAAGAGCGTTGTACCAAGACAGCCCGTTCTTGATTTTGGATGAACCGACGGCAAGTTTGGACCCTATAAGTGAAGCTGAAATTTACGAAAAATTGGGTCAAATAATCAAAGATAGAACGGCGATTTTTATCTCACACAGGTTATCTAGCTGCAAATTCTCTGATAAAATTATCGTGTTCGACAAGGGAGAAATCGCTGAGACAGGAGATCACGACAGCTTGATTTCGAAGAATGGAATGTATAAAAAATTGTGGGATGCACAAGCAGAATTTTATGTTTAAAAATGAAATTTCCTTCTAAATATGTGGTATAATTTTTGTTAAGGAGGAAGGTATGAATAAAAAAAAGTTATTGATAGCTTTTCTACTAGCATTTTCAATGACAACAGGAATTAGTTATGCCGAAGAAGAAATTATTTCACCAAAAGTTGAAGTAAATGACAAACAATTAAATCCTGAAAATAGTTCAAAACAAGAAGGAAATTCTACAGAAAAAGCTAACCAAACAGAAAAAAAGGACGAAGAACAACCAAAAGACCAACCAAAAAAGGAAGAACACAAGGAAGTTCTTACGGACAAAAACGTAGCTGAAAGAGTCGAAGGACATGACAGATTTGAATCTGCAAACAAGATTCACGATGAGTTTTTCGACAAGGCAGAAGAAGTTGTACTTACATCAAGCGAAGTGTTCGCCGATGCGATAAGCTCTGGCAACATCACTGATGGTAAGATGCCGATTTTGTACACTGAAGGTTCCAAGTTAAACGAAAAAACTAGACAACAACTAAAGAACAAAAACATCAAAAAAGTTCACATCATTGGTGGCGAAAAGACAATCAGCAAAGATGTTGAAGAATTTTTGAAAAAAATGGGAATCGAAGTTGAAAGAATCGACGGACATGACAGATACGCTGTCAACGCCAAATTAGCAAAGAATAAGAAAGATGCGGACACATTGGTGTTTGCAAGCGGAGAAAATTATGCAGATAGTTTGAGTTCTGTTGGACTTGCAAACAAAACGAAATCTCCAATCCTTCTAGTTCAAAAAAACACACTACCTACATCAATCAAAGAGTATTTATCATCAATCGATAAGACAAAGATTTTAAAAAGTTATATCGTAGGTGGAGCTAACAGCATCAGCGATTCTGTAAAAGCAGAAATCGACAGCATTCTTAATTTGAAATCTACAAGAATTGCAGGTCATGACAGATACAAAACAAGCGTTGAAGTATCCAAGATCGCTTATCCTAACGCAAAAAAAGCTATATTTACAACAGGAGAAGTGTATGCAGATGCATTAGCAGCAGCTCCAGTTAGTCAAAAAATCGACGCTCCAATTGTATTAGTTCCAAGAAATAATATTCAATTGGAAAAAGAAGCAAGTTCTTCTAACAAAGCACAAACTCACGAAAATTATTTGAAAAATTTGAATGTAGAAGAAAAATCTTACGTATTTGGCGGCAAAAATTCTATTTCAGATGATTGCTTCACAAATATCAAGAATGCTTTATTAAAAAAAGAATTAATCAAAGTTTACAAAACAGACAGAAATATATTCATATTAAAAGATTACGTTGTTAATAACAAAGCAATTTCTTTGTTAACTGAAATGAAAGACACAGCGAAAAAAGTAATCGATGTTGCAGTTAACAAGATTTTGAAAGTTGTAAAGGTTGAAGATAAGTGGGTTAATTTGTCATTCAATGGAATTAACGGATGGATTAGACCGGAAGGATTCAAATATTATAATCCACAAGATTTCGGAATATCACACATCACAGTTCCAAATATAATGAACCAAATCACACCAAAATCACAACGTGGAATTAAACAAAAAGCTGCTCCAATTGGTTGCGAACCAACAGCAATGTATCACGCATTACAAGCAAAAGGTTATGCGTTGGAGTACACTTACAACGAATTTTTGAATCAACTTCCAATGAACACTAACGATAATAACACTGGTTTCTCAAAGAATCCTTACGTTTGGGACGCTTATTATCACACAAGAGTTATGGCGACATATATGAACCCAGAACCAATGACTAAATTTGCAAACAGATTTGCAAATGGTAAGGCAGAAAATATTTCTGGTTCAAATATGAGAGATATTTTGGCTGAACTTCAAAATGGTAACACAATTATGTACTATGGAACGTTGAGATGGGAAAAACCAAGATGGTCAACAAATGTTTACGGAAAGAGATTTTTCGCAAACAACCACGGAATTTGCATCAATGGATATAATCCAAAAACAAACAGATTCTACTTGGCAGATCCTTGGTACTCAAACGAAATCACAAAATCATACAGTGAAGTATCGGAAAATTATTTGTCGAGAAGAATGGCAGTAGTAGTAAGATAAATGAATGGTCTCTTTTATAGAGGCCATTTTTTATTTGAAAAATAATATGAGCAAACTTGATGCACAATTTATAAAATAATATGAGCAAACTTCATGCACGAATATCTAGACTACTGAAATTGTTGATTTCTAAATCTCAAAATCCTAAAATTTGAAGCACGCTTCGCTTACGCAGTCAAATTTTTGACGGATTTTTTCGATTTGAAACTAAAGCAATTTCATCCGTATGATATTCTTAGCATGAATGTTTGCTATATTTGAAAATATTTTAAGTAAGTAACGGTAAAATTGAAAACTTCATGCACGAACATCGCACTCGCTGAAATTGTTGATTTCTAAATCTGAAATTAGAAAAAGTAAACACAAAATTGTGATAGTTTGTTATAAATAATTGTAGACTGTTTTGATAGGAAATAGCGTCAATAAAAAAGTTTTAACTTAATTGCTTTTATGGTGTATAATATAATTGTAAATACAAAAACGGTATCCTTAATGAAAGGTGACCTAGTATTAATAATAAGAAGGAGAAAATTTATGAAAAACAAAAAAATTTTAGGCTTAATGTTAGCCGGAATGATGTTAGCTAACATTGTTCCACAAGTGTCATTTGCAGCTAAAGGCGTGGATGTTCAAAGAATTAAGGGCAACAACAGATACGATACGTCAATCGAAATTAGTAAACATGCCTTTTCGAAAAGTGACAAGGTTGTAGTGGTTAGTGGAGAAAAATTTGCCGACGCATTGACTGCTGGAAACTTTGCTGATCAAGCACCAATTTTATTGACTGAAAAAGCAGGAGCATCTTCCGATTTACAAAAAGAAATCGACAGACTTGGAGCAAAAGAAGTCATCATTATCGGTGGTAAGGGTTCTGTATCTGAAAGCGTAGAAAAAACACTAAAACTTCAAGGCAAAAAAATCACGAGAATTTCTGGAAATGACAGATACGAAACATCAACAAAAGTAGCCGAAGCATTAAATGCAAAGAATATTGTATTGGCAAATGGAGAAAAATTCGCCGACGCATTGTCTGCAGCTCCTTACGCTATTTCAAAAAACAAAACTCTTGTACTAACTAACGGGAAAAATTTACCAAAAGGCGTTGAAGCAAAATCTGTTAGCACTATAATTGGTGGTAAAAATTCTGTAAACATAAAAGGATTGGAAAACGTAGCAAGAATTTCTGGAAAGAACAGAAATGATACTTCTATCGAAGTTTTGAAACAAATCGGCAAAACTGAAAAGGCTGTTATCGCTGATGGAAGAGATTATCCAGACGCATTGTCTGCAGCACCTTTTGCAGTCAAAATGAATACTGGAATTTTGTTATCAGATGATTCTGCAATCGACAGCATAAAATCATTTATCGACAAAAACGGAATAAAACAAGTAACTATAATTGGTGGCGAAAAATCAGTTTCTAAAATACAATTCCAAAAACTGACTGGTGAATACAAACATCAATCAGAAAAAGAAGACACAAACTCTAAAAAATACCCAGAAAAAGTAGCACCAAATGATGTCGAAAAAACAAAATCAGAAATAGGCAGAGATTTAGATTTATCTAAGTTTGACATTAATACACCTTTGTCACAAAGAGAAAAAGAGCTTGCTAACTTGGTGAATGAATACAGAAAATCAAAGGGATTGAAACCACTTAAAGTTTCAAAATCATTGACTTTTGTAGCAAGAACTCACAACAATGACCAAAACTTATACTATAACGAAAATTGGAAGGACAAAAGAGGATTGCCAGCAAATCTTCATAGCTGGTCAAACAAAGGAAAATGGACTCCAGTAATGTACACTTCAGATCATAAATACGCAGAAGGAATGTGGAATAAACCATCAGAACTTACGGATTTTAAAGTTGATGGATTTGAAATTTCAGCAGAAGGATATTTCGAAGCGGATGAAAGTGCAGAATTTGCATTAAAAATGTGGAAAAAATCTGAAGGACACAACGCTGTACTTACAGGACAAGGAAATTGGAATAGCTTATCTGTAATGGGAGTATCCATTAATGGAGAGCATGCTGATATTTGGTTTGCAGATGAAACTAACGATCCAGCAGGATTTTTCGAACTAAAATAAAATGTGGGGGAGGCAATTAGCCTCTCTTATTTTTTTGAGAAAATTTAAACGAAATTTCCTTTATTCACTTAGTTTGTTATGATATAATTGTTAAGGAAATTAATTAGGGGGTTTTTATGGGAGAATATAATATATTTGATATTTTGGGACCTGTAATGATTGGGCCTTCTAGCTCTCATACTGCAGGTGCTTGTAGAATTGCAAAGACTGCTCTTATGATTGCTGGAAATAAGTTCACAAAAGTTGAGTTTGATCTTCACGGATCATTTGCGAAAACTTACAAAGGTCACGGTACAGACAGAGCTTTGTTAGCTGGTGTATTGGGAATTGAACCAGATGACATTAGACTTAGAGATTCATTTGCAATCGCTGATCAAAGAGGAATCGACTATGTTTTCAGAGAAGCTGACTTAGGGGATGTGCATCCAAATACTGCAAAGATTACATTTACATACGAAGATGGAACTACTATGTACATCGTTGGCTCATCAATCGGTGGTGGAAACATTGAAATTATCGACATCAACGGAATAGCTGTTCAATTTACAGGAACATATCCTACAATTTTATTGAAATACGTGGATGTAAGAGGAATTATCGCGGATATTTCTTCAGAACTTGCCAGAAATGGTTACAACATCGAAGGAATGAAGACGTTGAAACACGACGGAATTGTAACTTTGATTGTTGAATTGGATAAAAATATCGGCGAAGATTTGACAGAACATCTTTTAAAAGACGAAAGATTTCTTTTCACAAAATATATTCAACGAAATTAAGGAGAGTTTATGTTTGATACATCATTAGAAATAATCAATAAAGTTAAGAAGGAAAACAGACCTTTTTACGAATACGTTATAGAAATAGAAAACGAAAGAACTGGCAAATCTGAAGAATTCATCAGAAATGAATTGTCACACATGCTAGATGTTATGGAAAAATCTGCGACAGATTTCTTGGAAACACCTTCAGTGACTAACCAAAAAATGATCGACGGATTTGCACACAAAATGCACGTTTATGCAAATGAAAACGAACCAATCGTAGGACAATTCACAGCAGAAGCAATGGCGATGGCTTTTTCTACATTGGAAATCAGTGCAGCTATGGGAAAAATCGTAGCATCACCTACAGCGGGTTCATCAGGAATTTTACCGGCAGCTCTTATGAGTTTTAAACAAAGATACAACTGCTCACACGACGAACTTATCGATGCAATGTTAGTTGCAATCGGCGTTGGACAATTGTTGGGAAAATACGCAACATTTTCTGGCGCTGACGGAGGTTGCCAAGCAGAAACAGGTTCTGCAGCAGCGATGGCAGCAGGTGCGTTGATATTTTTAAGAGGAGGCTCTATTGAACAAGTATTCCACGGAGCATCATTCGCAATCCTACACGTATTGGGACTTGTATGTGACCCAATCGCAGGACTTGTAGAATACCCTTGCACATTTAGAAACGCAATGGGCGTTACAAACGCAATGATTAGCGCTGACATGGCATTGGCAGGAGTCACAAGTATAGTTCCATTCGAAGAAGTGTGCCAAGCAATGAGAAAAGTCGGCAAAACTCTTCCACCATCATTGAGAGAAACAGGAATGGGTGGAGTTGCAGGAACAAAAACTGGTCAAGATATCAGAAGAAGGTTTTTGGGATCATGCAACATCAGTGATGACGACGAAGATTAAAACAAAAAATTATCCACAAGATTTTAAAAATCTTGTGGATTTTTTAATTTTTGATGACTTTAGTCAGTTGAGTTCGCTTGCGAACGAAACAATAAACTACCCGCTATGCGGGTAGGCGTTCTTAGGTTATACCAAAAAAATCACCAAGTATTATAATAGAGTTGTTCAGACCTAAAATAATAAGATGTGATTTTATGGCAAATAAAACTAATTCATTGTCTCACACAAAATGGATGTGCAAGTATCACATAGTCTTCACTCCAAAGTATAGACGAAAAGTGATATTTTATCAATATAGAGAAAGTCTCATAGAAATATTCAAATTACTTTGTAAATACAAAGGAGTAGAAATAATAGAAGGGCATATGATGCCAGATCATGTACACATGTTAGTAAGCATTCCACCCAAAATATCAGTATCAAGTTTTATGGGATATTTAAAAGGGAAAAGTGCTCTAATGATGTTTGACAGACATGCGAATTTAAAATACAAATTTGGCAATCGTCATTTTTGGGCAGAAGGATATTATGTGAGCACAGTGGGATTGAATGAAAAGACAATAGCAAAATATATAAGAGAACAAGAGCAACATGATATAGCACTTGATAAATTGAGTGTAAAAGAATATACAGATCCGTTTATGAAATAGAAATTAAAAATCCCTTTCAGGGATAGGCTAAAGTGGCAAAAACAGTTAGGTTTGAACGGAGTGAAAACCAGCGCCTTGAGACGCTGGTTGGTATCACTCGGGCTTATAGCCCTTGAACAAACCACCCGTTTTACGGGTGGTCATGATTGAACTATTTGTTTTTGTTTACACTTTTTGCAATCAAAATCGCCAACACAAATGATATCACGATTTCGAAAGGCATATTCGTAGCTACGATTCCTCCGAGAAAATATTGTGCTTTGACATGCATAACGCTTTCGATTTGTTTCGAATGACAAATAAACGCCATTCCCAAAACACCGACAGTGTTCATAACGCTGCCGCAAATCGCTGGAATTCCGTAGCGAATCACATCGTTTTTGTCTCTTAATTTGTTGTAGACTTGATAAGTCACCACAGCTATTAAAACTCTTGGAAGCACAGAAACCAAAGGATTGTAGAACATAAATGAAAGAATTGTCGGCGCAATAATATTATTTACCAATGAAAACAAACCGAACAACAATCCCACGAATAAACTAACCCAAGGACCAGCAACCAATGCAGCAACAATAGTTGGAATATGTAGTGTAGTCACTCTAACAGGACCAATCGGAATCATTCCCAAAGGAGTAAGTCCAAGGACGATAGTCAAAGCGCCAAACACTCCGATTTTTGTCAAATCTTTTGTAGTTAATTTCATCTTTTCCTCCTCAAATCATTTACACAATTATACCACTTATACATAAAAATAAGAAGAATAATCTATTTATAAAAAATTTCAATAAGTAATAGCTAGTCAATATTGATTTAGGAATATATAATAAAATGTAGATTTTAAATCAGGAGGTAATATGAAGAAATTTTTAGGAGTAATTCTTACAGCGAGCATGGTAATGAGTTCATTCACACCAGTACTAGCACAAGAACAAAACAAAAATAAAGTAGACAGATTAAACGGCTCTGATCGTTACGAAACATCAGCGAAAATCAGCCGCAGAACATTCCCAAATCACATCGAAAAAATCGTACTTGCCAGTGGGGAAAATTTTGCAGATAGTTTGGTTGCAGGAAGCCTTGCAAACAAGGAAAATGCACCAGTATTATTAACACAAAAAGACAACCTACCACAAGTCATCAAAGACGAAATCAACAGACTCAGTCCAAGTCAAATAATCATAGTAGGTGGAGAAAAATCTGTAAATGTAAAAGGGCTTAAAAATGTTAAAAGATTAGCAGGAAAAGACAGATTTGAAACATCAGTTGAAGTGTACAAACAAATTAATCCTAATGGAAAAGTTGCACTTGCAAGTGGACTAAACTTTGCAGATGCATTGTGTGCAACACCACTTTCCACAAAAGAAAACTTGCCGATTATTTTGACAGATGGACATAATTTGCCAAAAGGAATCACAAAAGATAAAGTTGCCTTAATCTACGGTGGAGAAAAATCTGTTAATATAAAAGGATTAGAAAACACAAGAAGATTAGCAGGAGCTGACCGTTATGAAACAGCGTTGATTATCGCTAAAGAATTCGGAAATCTTGAAAAATTCGTATTAGCAGATGGAAGAAACTATCCAGACGCATTGTCAGTAGGCCCATTAGCACACAAGAATAATCAACCAATATTATTGACAAATTCTGACAAAACAGAATTTATCAAACAAATTGTTAAAGATAACAACACAAAAGAAATCACAATAGTAGGTGGAGAACAATCAATATCAACAGCACAAATTGATAAAATCACAAGTGTCGGAGTAATTGAAGATAAAAAACCAGACACACCTTCAGTTACACCAACACCAAATATTCCATCAACACCAAACATACCAAGTAAACCAGAAGAAAAGCCAGGAGAACAAAAGCCGGAAGAAAAGCCTGGCGAAGACAAACCTGGCGATAAACCAGAAGAAAAACCAGGCGATAAACCAGAAGAAAAACCAGAGGACAAACTTGAAGAAAAGCCGGAAGATATTGCAAAAGAAAAAGCTCTAAAAGAAGCCAAAGAAAAAGCCGTTGAAGAATTAAAGGAAAATGGAATAACATCAGAAAAATACATCGACCAAATCAACAAAGCCAAAACAGTAGAAGGAGTTAATGCACTAAAAGATGAAATCATCAAAGCACACAAGAAGAGCGAAGAAGATAAACCGGAATACGTAGATATTGAAGATGCGAAGTTATTGAAAGTTTTAAACAAAAACTTGGATGTAAACAGAGCAGATGATCAACGTATTACTAAAAAAGAAATGGAATCTTTGAAGGAAGTATCCATATTCTTAGACAAGAAAACTAATAAGCCAATATTTACAGAAGAATCCAAAGACACATATTCAATACTAGGAAAAGCCAAGAATTTATCCAATACAGAAGATTTCAAATTCTCAATAACAAGAGGGATGAAGAGCTTAAAAGGAATTGAATATGCTATAAATTTGGAAAAATTAAAAGTAAATGAAAACGAGATTTCTGATATTAGTCCATTAAAAGATTTGAAAAACTTGAAATATTTGGAACTTCAAAGAAATAGAATTACGGACGTATCATCATTAGCAAACCTTAAAAACTTAGAGTTCTTGAAATTATACAACAACTTAATTGAAAATGTTGAACCACTTAAAGATTTGACAAATCTAACAGGATTGGATCTGCACAATAATGTTAATGTTATAAAAGAAGGTCAAAAGAGAATAAATTATGATGGGATCACAGATATTTCTTCTCTTAAGAATTTAACTAAGTTGACATTCTTTGACGTGTCTGCAAACAAAATCGAAAATGTAGATATAATTCTTGGAATGGAAAAAATAAATAATCTAGATTTTTCGGATAATAAAATCAAGGATTATTCTAAATTAGCAAACTACATTTTACCAAGATTTATGAAACAACAAGAAGGAGACGGAAGTGTTGGATTCCATGGCCAAAATGTAGCTCAAAAGCAATCAGTTACAGTTGATAACAATAAAGTTTCATTTGTACCGGAATATAAGGGATTAGGAAATTTATTTAATGAATTTGCAAAAGCTTTTGAAATGGAAGATGCATCGGGACTTGTAAATGTAACAACTAATGTAGAAGGAGTAAAAGCTACTTTTGATGTAAAAAATGACAAAATAAATCTAGAAGTTACTGATAAATTCTTAAAAGAAAATGACAGAAAAACAGTAAATACTAACTTAAAAATTGTATTTGCAGAAGTTTACGGATGGAACTTGAATGACGTAAAATTACAAGTGAAAAAACCATCAGAAACCACAACGCCAGAAACACCTGAAGAAGAAAAAATCGCGATGATTCAAGAAGTCACAACTTCAAATCTTCCAGCAAAAGATGCTATTGCTAAAATTAAGGTTGCTGGTCAAATCAACAATATTCCTAGTGACAAATTCATAGTAAAATTGGTTGATGAAGATGGAAAAGAAACTTATCCTGAAATTGAAGTTACTGGAGATGCATCAAAAGCCTTCAGAGTTATAAATATTAAAGTTCCAGAAAATACTACTGATAAGGGAAAAACATACGAAATTTATGTTTCATCAACAGGTAAGAAGGAAAACTTCAAAAAAGCGGAATTCATTTTAGCTCAAGAAAAAGCTTCGGGAACACTAGAAGTTGAAAAAACATTCAAGATTAATTCAAGCAATAAGGACGTTGTGATAACAGTTAATGGCGAAGAAAAATCACAAGCTAAAAAGGGAGACACTGTTGTAGTAAAAGCAAAGCCTGGAAAAGAAATATCGATGTTTTATGTAAGTGGATTGAATGCTAAAGGAGATCCGATGAAAGTCAACTTCAAACAAGTCGGAGATTCTTACCAATTCACAATGCCTGAAAGCGACTGTACTTTGAACGTATTAACAAAAGACAAAATAGTTGCAGAGGAAAATATTCAAGGACTCATATTGCAAACTTCAAGCAAAGTATCAAAGGATTCTTCAACTGCAAAAGTTCAACTAAGGGGTATATTGAAAGGAATTACAAATGATAAATTCGTAGTAAAACTTGTCGATAACGATGGTAATGAAACATTCCCTAAAGTAGATGTATTAGGTGATATAAATAAAAATATGAGAACTGTTTCATTTGAAATTCCTAAAAATACTACAACAAAAGAAAAAGAATACACAGTTTATGTGTCATCAACAGGGTCAAAAAATGATTTTGCAACTGAAACTGTAAAAATAACACAAGAAAAATCAGATATAGAAGAACAAATTCCTGAAGGAATAATGGATTTATCACTAGAAACTACAGGAAATATAGATGCAGCTGGTGGAAAAGTTACATTAACAGTAAAGGGTAATTTAAAAAATGTTTCAGATGACAAATTCGTAGTCAAATTGGTTGACGATAAAGGAAACGAAACTATCCAACAAGCTACAGTTAGTGGAAAAGGTGGAAGTAGAACTTTAGAATTTAAAGTTCCTAAAAATGAAGAACCAACAGAAAAAACATATAAAATTTACGCTACTTCAACTGGATCTCAAACTAAATTCTATGAAAAATCAGTTGAAATAAAACAAAATCCATCTAAAAACACAGAAACAACTATCAAAAAAATCAATGTTCTTACACCAATACTAAAAAATGGAGAAAAATTAAGAGCAAATATAGTTGGGGAAAATATAAATCCTGATAATTTGAGGGTTTATTTCTACAGACTTGAAAACGGAAAATTTGTAAAAGATACATCTATAAGACCAACATTTGAAAATTCAGGAAAATTCGTGCAAATTGTTGCGGATAGCATAGCCTTGATAAAAGGCAACGAAGAAGACGTGTACAAAATTGTAGTAAGAGATAATGATGATCTATCCACATCTTACGAAGCATATTTCAGAGTAAAATACACTGAAGACAAAGCAGTATATACTCAAATAATGCCAAGCTATGCACACGCATCAAAGGATGGAAAGATAATTGAAGTTGGTTTTGACGAAGAAATCGAAGAAATATTTGATTCAAGCATGAAAGCTGGAATCAGCATCGATAAAAATGCTGATGGAAATTACGAAAAGTTAGGAAACCAAGATACTGTTGAGTTGTCAGACAAAAAATTCGTAGTTACACTTGAAAAGCCACTAGATGTACAAAGTCTTGGTACTAAAAAAGCAAGAATTAAAATAAATCAAGGAGTATTTAGAAAAAAAGGCACTGAAAGTTTGAATAGAGATGTTGATTATATTATCAATATTGGAAAACCAATTGTTCGTCAAGCTACAATCCAAGGTGACAAGGTCATCACTAACAATAACAGAAAAGTCACTATTAAAGTGAACGGAATGAATTTGTCAGAAAATGCAAAAGTAAAAGCTGTTATGCAAACAAAACTTTCAAAAGAAGGAAAACAACCAGAAGTTACAGGAACAATTTCTGGAGCTGGTGATGAACAAACAATAACATTCGACCTTCCAGAAAACAAAACAGATAGAACAGTATCCTACGAAATTTTGTACAAACCAGAAATGAATGGTAAATTCGAAAAATTACCTGGAAATAATCCAAAATCCAGAGCAAATGCTACAGTTGTTTCATTATTAGCTGATGGTGTAGATGAAAATGCTGCTACACTTGCATTTATGAAGATACAAACTTATGGAGCAACTTCTACAGATGCTGGACAAATTCCAGATATAACTTATGGTGAAACACCTACAAATCAAGAATCCAAGAAGACATTTACTCACGTTTATGGAACAAACTTAGAAGCTAAGAAAACTAGAGTTAGAATTTTCGACGATAGAGGAGTTGAATGGTACATCGTAAACCAACCTTCATTAGGAGCTGCAGCATTTAAGATGGTAGTTCCAGCATTGATTGGGATTGATGGCGATGGAAATTATCAAACTATGGAAATAATTGGACCGGGAAGTTTGATTGGAGATCATACATTCACATACAAAGTTGCAGTAGATGGCGAAAATTACGATGATGATGTAGTAGTTCGTGCAAATATTTTGGCTTCTGGAAAAACTGATTCCGGAAAATTTGATTTGGAAAAACAAGAAACAACATTGAAACTAAACTACGTTGATGTGAATGGTAACTCAATCAAAAATTCTGTAGAAAAAAGATCGTACAACTTCTTTGAAGAATGTGCAGCGGGAATTTATCCAGATGCGATTGAAAATTATAAACCAGTTAAAATAGTTCGTAAATCAGATAAAAATGAAATAAAATTAACTGACGGCGTGGACTATACGGATTACAGAAATCTTCAAACAATACTAGGAGTAAATAAAATCGGAGACAATCCTGAGTACACTATAGTTTATGAAAAAACTAAATAAATTTTACAAAAGCTTCCTTAACCAAGGAGGCTTTTGTTTTGTAAAAAAATTGTAAAACCCTCAAAAATTAGTCAACGCTAAATTGATATGATATAATATTTTATATATAAACAAGAAAAACGAATGACTGATGGAGGTTATTTTGGAAGTTATACAAGTAAAAAAAAGTTTAAATTTGAAGGGCGAGGTCAAGATTGACGGCGCCAAAAACTCAGCGCTTCCTATTATAGCAGCATCTCTTTTAGGAACTGAGCCGATAATTTTAGAAGATGTTCCAAAGTTAAAGGATGTTTCAATTATATTGAAAGTTTTAGAAGAATTGGGATCAAAAGTAACTTATTTGGATAAGAATAAGGTTGAGATAGATAGTAGCAATGTGAATAATTCTGTGACTCCACACGAATTGATGAACAAGATGAGGGCTTCATTTTTGGTAATGGGACCTTTGTTGACTAGACTTGGTGAAACTAAGACGTATTTGCCAGGCGGATGTGCGATTGGTTCGAGACCTGTGGATTTGCATTTAAAAGGATTTAAGGCATTGGGCGCTGAGATTGAATCGACTGACGAAAAGATAGAAGCTATCGCAAAGGATGGTTTGATAGGCGGGGAAATTTATTTGGATTTTCCAAGCGTTGGTGCGACTCAAAATATAATGATGGCAGCTACGATGGCAAAGGGAGAAACTGTTATCGAAAATGCTGCGAAAGAACCAGAAATCGTAGATTTGGCAAGTTTCTTGAACAAATTGGGAGCGAAGGTTCGTGGCGCTGGTACTTCTACAATTAGAATTGTCGGCGTCGACAAGTTACATGGTGCAAAACACACGATTATTCCAGATAGAATAGAAGCTGCGACTTTTATGGTGGCAAGTGCGATTACACGTGGAGATGTTACTGTGAAAAATTGTATTTCATCTCATATTATGCCAATTATCGCAAAACTTCGCGAAGTTGGTTGTGAAGTTATTGAAAACGAGGATGAAGATTCTATCAGAGTTATTTCCACTGGAAGATTAAAAGGAACGAAGATTAAAACTTTGCCATATCCTGGTTTTCCTACAGATGTTCAAGCACAATTCATGGCGTTGATGACTGTGTGCAAGGGTCAAAGCAGTGTTGAAGAAACTGTTTTTGAAAATAGATTTATGCATGTGGAACAACTCCAAAAAATGGGCGCTGCTATTGCGACTGAAGGAAATGAAGCGAGTATTGCAGGGGTAGATTCTCTTCAAGGAGCTACTGTGAAATCCACTGATTTAAGAGCCGGAGCGGCTTTGATTTTGGCGGGACTTGTAGCAGATGGAACTACAAATGTTACAGATATTTATCACATTGACAGAGGATACGACGATATTGTTTCCAAATTCAAAAAGTTGGGCGCAAATATCGAAAGAATTGAAATCGAAGATTAATAAATTATATAAACAGAGGGATTGTTATTTGATTGAACAACCCTCTTTTTTGTAGGTGAGTGTATGAAATTTAGCGCGACTGTCAAAAATATAATATTCGAAAACGAGTCCAATGGTTTTAGGATTTTTTCTGTGGATAAGGACGGAGAAGAGAGAATTATCAAGGGAAATAGTTTCAAAATTATGCCGGGAGATTTCTTGGATATTGAGGCAAACAAAGTCCAAGACCCAAAATACGGCGAACAATACAACATAATTTCCGTTGAAAGATCCACTAAGCCTAGCATGTACAATATTATCAATTATCTTCAAAGCGGTTTGATTAAAGGAATCGGAGAGACAACTGCAAGAAGAATCGTCGAAGAATTTGGCGAAGATACGATGGAAATTTTGAAAAATTCTCCGTCCAAATTATTGCAGGTTAAAGGAATCGGCAAGAAAAATTACAAAAAAATCAAAGAATCACTCGACGAGAAAAAAGAATACGCTGAGATTTTCTTGTATTTACAATCATTGGGGCTAAGTCTTCATCAAGCGAATATTATTTCTGATTTTTACAAGGAAGACACGAAGAAAATTATCATACAAAACCCATACACTTTGATTGACGATATTAGGGGAATTGGGTTCAGAACGGCGGACATTATTGCGCAGAGAATCGACATCGAACCAGATTCTCCATTTAGAATTAAGGCTGCATTCAAATATTTTATGGAGAAGGAAGCAAATTCTAATGGGAATTGCTACGTTTTGGAAGATGAATTGATAGCTGGAGTGGAGAATCTTATCGACATTGAAATCAAAAACAGACAAGAGACGTTGGAGTCTTTGATTGTTAGTGGAATTATTGCGATTGATGACACAGACGATGAGCACAGAGTCTACCTTCCACAAATCGAAAAATCCGAGATGAGATGCGCTATGAATATTGCAAATATTTTGAAAAGCGAAATCGAAGACGAGTTTGACGTGGAGGCTGAGCTTTCAAAGATTGAATCAGAGCACTTGGATGATTTGCAAATCGAAGCCATCAAAAAATCTATGACTGAAAAAATGCTGATAATTACAGGTGGACCAGGTACGGGAAAAACTACGATTATCAACAATATTACGAAAATTTTCAAAAAAAATGACAAGGATATAATTCTTGCGGCGCCCACTGGACGTGCGGCTAAAAGATTGTCTGAAAGTTGCAACGAAGAAGCGAAGACAATCCATAGAATTTTGGGATACATTCCAGTTGAAAATGGAACGATTTTCGACCACGACGAGGACAATCCGATTGATTGCGATTTGATAATCATCGATGAAGCCAGTATGATGGATATTTTCATCGCGGACAGCTTGCTGAGAGCGTTGGACTCAAATACTAGAGTTGTTTTCGTGGGAGACTGCGACCAGCTTCCAAGTGTACAAGCTGGAAATGTGCTCAACGATTTGATAGAATGTGGAGAAATCACTACGATAAAATTGACGAAGATTTTCCGTCAAGCGCAAAACTCCAACATAATTGTGAATGCGCACAGGATTAACAACGGAGAGTTTCCTATTCTGAATGAAAAGGGCAAGGATTTTTTCTTTATTGAAGAAAACGACCCGGAACGTGCCAAACAGACGATTCTCGATTTATGCGCAAAAAGACTTCCCAATTTCTACAAAAAAGATGAGTTTGACGATATAATTGTTCTAACTCCGATGAAAAAATCCAGCTGTGGAACGAAGGAATTAAACACAGCTTTGCAAGAAGTTTTGAATCCAAAAACACCGATGACTGAAGAAATCGAACAACGAGACAGGATTTTTAGGCTCAACGACAAAGTTATGCAAATCAAAAATGATTACACCAAAGAATTCATTGACGATGATGCGATGGGGGTTTTCAACGGAGATATCGGAAGAGTTACATACGTCGATCCGATTGATGAGACGATTGATGTGTTGTTTGACGACAAAACTGCAAGTTTCACGAAAAAAGAGTGTGACGGTTTGACGTTATCTTATGCGATTACGATTCACAAATCACAAGGAAGTGAGTTCCCAATCGTCGTAATTCCAGTGACACAGGCTCCGTTTATGTTGTTGACTAGAAATTTGCTCTACACTGCAATCACAAGGGCAAGAGAAATCGTAGTTTTGGTTGGGAGCTTGAAAATTTTACGACAAATGATATCCAACAATAAAATCATGAAGAGAAATTCGGGATTGGACAGAAGAATCAAACAATACACGGATTTTGATATCGACGATGACGAACAAGAAATGATGAGAGAGATGTTCGAAGATGAGGGATTTTAGTTTTTTATTTCAAAAGCGCTGCATAATTTGTCACGAGAAAAAACAGTACAAATATTTGTTGTGCGAAGATTGCTTTGACAAGTTGGTTTTCGTGGACGGTTACAGGGATATCGACGGTACGGATTGCTATTTTCCATTACTTCACCAAGGTTTGACGAAGAAACTCATCTACGATTACAAGCTCAGCCGCAAACAAGTTGTTAGATATTTCTTGGCAGATGTGGTTACAGATAAAATCAAACAGAAAAACTTACAAGACTACACGCTTTTAAAAGTTCCATCGACAAAATCTACGATAAATAGACGTGGATTTGATCACATTCACGAGATTGCAAGGGAAGTGGCAAAGAATTTGGACATGGAGTATTTGCCAGATGCGATTGTAAAAGTGAAGGAAACCAAAATTCAGCATAATTTATCGCAGCTTCAAAGAATTGAAAACCTACAAGGTGCGTTTGAATTGAACGCTGATTTGTCTGAAAAGAAGATTCTCGTTTTGGATGATATTGTGACGACGAAGAATACTTTAAGAGAAATCAAAAAAACTTTGAATGAAAATTATGCGGATTTGAAATTTGTCGCAGTGTCTAGCAGGTCTAATGAAAAATATTAAAATTGGGTATAAATAATTTAACGGAAAATTAATATATTGGGGGCAAAATATGAAATGGCAAGGTAGAGAAGGAAGTTCAAATGTAAGCAGAGGTTCATCCGGTGGCGGACCGGTTAAAATCGGTGGCGTCGGACTGCTTTTGCTTGTGATTGTGTATTCTTTGTTTGGAGGAAATCCAAGAGATATTATAAATGAACAAAACAGAACACAGCAGGAACAACAAGTAAATAAATCTGAAAAAGCAAGTAGCAAGGAAGTTGAAC
Source organism: Finegoldia magna ATCC 53516 (assembly GCF_000159695.1). Lineage (NCBI taxonomy): Bacteria > Bacillati > Bacillota > Tissierellia > Tissierellales > Peptoniphilaceae > Finegoldia > Finegoldia magna. The sequence continues at coordinate 1,014,755 of NZ_CM000955.1, read as the reverse complement.
AAGCCGAAAAGATGCTAAGCGTTGTGTTGAAAGACACAGAAGATGTGTGGCACGAAAAATTTTCTGAAATAAATAGAACATACAACGAACCGAAACTTCATTTCTTTGAAGGAGCAGTGTCTACGGGTTGCGGAAATGCTGACAAAAACGTTGGACCGTTTTATTGTTCGTTGGATCAGACAGTCTACATGGATGTAACTTTTTACAATATGTTGACTCAAAAACTTGGAGCTGACGGTGGAGATTATGCGATGGCATATGTGTTGGCGCACGAAGTTGGCCACCACGTCCAAAAAGAGCTAGGAATTTTGGATAGAGTTCACAATATTCAACGTAGATTGGACGAAAAAGACGCCAATAAATATTCCGTAGCACTGGAAACACAAGCAGATTATTTTGCAGGAGTGTTTAGTTATTATATTAAAGAAAAAGGATATTTGGAAGAAGGAGACATTGAGGAAGCGATAAGTGCAGTCCAAAGTGTCGGCGATGATCACATTCAAAAAATGGGACAAGGATACGTCCAACCGGAAAAATTCACACACGGTTCATCCGAACTTAGAAACGAATGGTTCCAACGAGGATTCAAATACCACGATTTTGAACACGCAGATTCATTCGGTGAAATGGGACTTAGAATTCAATAAACGAAACGCCAGAATTAATTTTCTGGCGTTTTTTTAGATTCGTTGTATTCTTTTTCGTGCTTGTCGATATCGGATAAAAGCATTTTGAAAATCTGATTAAATGATTGGTTGTATTTTTGTAAAGTGGATTTTTGCAAAACTTCACGCGCTTTTTGGAATTGGTGATCTTCCACATAAGCTATCGCCAAGTTAAAATAATACAAGCTTTTTGCATAATCTGTTTTTGGTTTATCTTTTATCTTTTTGAAATTTTGAAATAATTTGTCCAAATTTCCATTTTGTTCGTAATCAAGCATGTATTTTCTGATTTCACTGGCAATTTTTCTGTCCATTATCATATTGTGAAGCACTTGAATCAAGATATAACTTAGAAAAAGTGCGAACGTTGTGATTAAAGTAAATGAAATTATAATGAAAATTCTATTAATTCCTGTGAGATTTTGCGTCGCAACAACGGCGATGGTTTCTATCACAAATGTTAGAATTGCAAGAATTATTAGTTTACTGTTAGATATTTTTATTCTCATAAAACCCTCCGTATTTAAAATATATCCTATTTTTTACTTATTTACAAGCAATATTGAAATATTGTAAGATTTCTATGATAAAAATTATCACGGAGTGATTATAATCACAGTATTTAAAATTGCCTTAACATATACTTAATATAACGTTAAGAATAAGAAAAGGAGATATGTATGAGCAATTTATTCGATAATGAACAATTCAAAAAAGCTTGGGAAGGTTTCAATGATGGAGACTGGGCAGATGAAATCAATGTGAGAGATTTTATTCAACAAAACTACACTCCATACGAAGGAGACGATTCTTTCCTAGTAGGTCCAACACAAAAAACTAAAACTTTGTGGAACGAAGTAAACGATATGATCGCTGAAGAAGTAAAATCTAAGAAAATCAAGGTTGACCTTGAAAGATTCAGCGGAATTAATAATTTCGATGCAGGATATATCGACAAGGACAATGAAGTTGTTTTTGGATTACAAACAGATGAACCTATGAAAAGAATTATGAATCCATATGGTGGTTTCAGAATGGTTGAAAATTCTTTGAAGGCTTATGATTTGGAAATGGATCCAGTTATAAAAGAAAAATTCAATGAATACAGAAAAACACACAACCAAGGAACATTTGACGCTTATACAAAAGAAATGAGAACTTTCAGATCAGTTGGTTTGTTGACAGGACTTCCTGATGCGTACGGAAGAGGTAGAATTATCGGCGATTACAGAAGAATTGCTTTGTACGGTATCGATTATTTGAAAGCTATGAGAATCAGAGACAAGGAAAACTTGACAGGAGATGCTACTGAAGAAATCATTCGTAGACGTGAAGAATTTTCTGAACAAATCAGAGCTTTCGATGAAATAAAAGACATGGCGATGAGTTATGGATTTGATATATCAAGACCAGCGATGAATGCGACTGAAGCTGTTCAATGGTTGTATTTTGGATATTTGGCAGCTGTAAAAGAAAACAACGGAGCTGCGATGTCAATCGGAAGAAACACAGCGTTCTTAGATATTTATATCAAAAGAGATATGGACAAGGGGATTTTGGATGAAGACCACGCACAAGAATTAGTGGATCAATTAGTTATCAAACTTAGAATGGTTAGACATCTTCGTACTCCTGAATACGATGAATTATTCGCTGGAGATCCTACTTGGGTTACAGAATCAATCGGTGGAATGGGCGTTGACGGAAGAACTTTGGTTACGAAAACTTCATTCAGATTTTTGCACACTTTAATCAACATCGACACATCACCAGAACCAAACATGACAGTTTTGTGGTCAGATAATTTGCCACGCGCTTTCAAGGATTTCTGTTCAATGATGAGTATCAAAACAGCATCCATTCAATACGAAAACGACGATGTAATGCGTGATGTTTACGGCGACGACTACGCAATAGCATGTTGTGTATCTGCAATGCAAGTTGGAAAACAAATGCAATATTTCGGAGCGAGAGCAAACCTTGCAAAAGCACTTTTGTATTCAATCAACGGTGGTGTAGACGAAGTTTACAGAGACAAGAAAACAGGCGATATCGTAACTGTTATAGATGGAATTGAAAAAGACGATTCAGAAATTTTGGATTACGATAAAGTTCTTGAAAATTACAAAAAAGTAATCGATAAACTTGCGAAAGTTTATGTGAATACAATGAACACAATTCACTTCATGCACGACAAATACGCTTATGAAAAAGGACAAATGGCTCTTCACGATCCAGAAGTTCACAGATTCATCGCTTTTGGTATCGCAGGAATTGCCATTGCAGCAGATTCATTGTCAGCAATAAAATACGCTAAAGTAAAACCAATCAGAGATGAAAACGGATTGGCTGTTGATTTTGAAGTTGAAGGAGATTTCCCAAGATACGGAAATGACGATGACAGAGCAGATGATTTGGCAATAGCTATAAGCAAATACTTCATAGAATCTTTGAGAAAAACAAAAGCTTACAGAAATGCAGAACACACTTTGAGTTTGTTGACAATCACATCAAATGTAACTTACGGTAAGAAAACTGGAAGCACACCAGACGGACGTAAAAAAGGCGAACCATTTGCACCAGGAGCAAACCCAATGAATGGCGCAGACAAATCAGGAGCACTTGCTTCATTGAACTCCGTAGCAAAAATGCCTTACAAAAACGTAAATCAAGACGGTATTTCAAATACTTTCTCAATCATTCCAAATGCGCTTGGCAAAAACGAAGAAGAAAGAATAACAAACTTGACAAACATCATGAATGGATATTTCAACCAAGACGCTTTCCATTTGAACGTTAACGTAATGGATCGTGAATTGTTGGAAGACGCGATGGAAAATCCAGAAAAATATCCAAACTTAACTATAAGAGTTTCGGGATATGCTGTAAGATTTAACCAATTGGACCGTGAACATCAACTAGATGTAATCAACAGAACATTCCATGAGTTTGTATAAATAAATTTTATTAAGGGCATATTTGTATGCCCTTTTTGACGATGGGAGAAAATTATGGACAATGAAATAAAAGGTTACGTGCATTCTATAGAAACTATGGGACTTGTCGATGGACCGGGAAACAGAACTATATTTTTCTTGCAAGGTTGTCCATTGAAATGCGTTTACTGTCACAATCCTGATTCTCAAAACATACATGGTGGAAAAGAATACGCTGTAGATGAAATTATAAAAATAGCGAAAAGATACAAGCCGTATCATGGACAAGAAGGTGGAGTCACGATTTCTGGAGGAGAACCTCTGTTGCAGGGAGAATTCTTAAAAGAATTGGTGAAAAGGCTCAAACAAGAAGGCTTTAACACTTGCTTGGATACATCAGGTGTTGGCGATAAAAAATACTATTCAGAAATTCTTCCTTATATCGACACAATGCTACTTGATTTCAAAGCTTTCGACTCCAAATTGTACAAACAAATTACATTTATGGAAGACAAAAATTTCCTAGAATTTGTAAATGATTTAGAATCCAATGGATTTTGCGGAAATATTTGGGCTAGACATGTCATGGTTCCTGGATTTACTGATAACTACGAAGAAATGGATAAGTTTGTAGAATCTTTAGATAAAATAAAAAATATGGTTGAAAGAATTGAAATTTTACCATATCATTTAGGTGGAGTATACAAATACGAAAATTTGGGTAGAAAATACTTCCTTGAAAATGTCGAAGCAATGGATAAAAAAACTGCCGAAAAATTTGAAAAATACGTTAATGAACAATTTGCGAAGACCGTAAGCGACAGCAGACGTGATGAGGCTTTGAATTTTCAAGCTAAGAAAATAACAGAGGAGCAATTTGATATGGAAGATGATAAAAAATACTTGTTAGAAGCTATAAAAGATGTGGAGCTTTTTAAAGGAATTGACAATGTCGATTACGATGAGGCAATTGAAAAAATGAAGTTTCTGAAACTAAAAGCAGAAGATTACATCTTTAAACCAGGAGATTCTGCCGAAAACATGTATGTAATCCACAAAGGTACGATAAAAGTTTTTCACAATACGATTGATGGAAGAGAACAAATTTTGTATTTGTATCACGAAAATGATTTTGTGGGTGGACATAATATTTTGGAAGATGTGGAATACATCTACATGGGTCAAGCATTGACAGACTGTGAAGTTATTATGATTCCTAGGGATATTTTCAATAAATATTTGATAAATTCGCCACTTGCTCTCACTAAAATTTTGAAAAAAAGTTTCGAAAGAATTAGACTTGCAGAAGATTTGGTGCAAAGATTATCCACTAGCAATGCAACTATGAAAACTGCGGCGCTTTTATTACGATTAAAAGACACAATGGGCGTGGAAACTAAGGATGGAATAAGACTAGACCTTGCGATGAATAGGGAAGAACTTGGAAATTATTCTGGGCTTACAAGAGAAACTATTACTAGAAAATTAGGAGAATTCAAAAAGCTTGGATACATCGATTTGATTGGAACCAAGGTTATTGTGATAAAAAATGTCAAAATATTAGAAGAATTGGTGTTGTAGTTTATTGTAAAAAATTTTTCGTTGTGGTATATTATTATCAGAAAATTTTGAAATATATGGAGGATTTATTATTATGGATTTACCCGGTGAGCCGAGCTCATTAATTATTTTTTTGGTAATTGCAATTGTTGCAGTGGTATACTTTATGTATATGAATGGAATTGGATATTTTAGGAGCATGTCTGCCTTGTGGTTTTATCAAACACAAGGAATTTTGGAGGACAATATCCACGCAAGTTTGAAAAAAACTAGCGGAAAAGCTACAAAAGTATTCAAAGTCAAAAAAAGTGGATTTTACGATTTTAATTTGGACAATGAATTGGATAGCGGCAACGTTACAGTGAGCCTCATAGATTCATTGGGAAACACAGTGTTCGAATTGAACAAGATGAATGGATACTCGTCTGATTATTTGAACGAATCTGAGAAATACCGCTTGGTTTTCAACTACAACAAAGCATGTGGTAAGTTTGAACTTTCATGGAAATAAATGTGGGGAATGAAGTACTCCCTTGTTAATAACTAAAACGCAAAAAATTTGCTGATGACTTCTGTTTTTTACAGATCTCATCAGCTTTTTTATTATATAAAGGAGAAATTTTATGTTAAAAAGTATAGCAATTATAATTATTTTGTCCTTGTTATTAGGAAAATTTTTCAAAAAAATAAAATTGCCACCGATATTGGCATTTTTAATCGTGGGAATAACTCTTGGACCATTTGCGATGAATCTTATCGACAAAAAAATACTGGATATTTCATCTGAAATTAGAACAATCGCACTAGTAATAATCTTGACTCGTGCGGGATTGTCACTGGACATTGATGATTTGAAAAAAATCGGACGACCGGCAGTGTTAATGTGTTTCGTTCCGGCAGTTTTTGAAATGTGCGCTGTGGGAATTTTGGCACCGATATTTTTGAAGGTGGATGTGTTGGACGCATTCATAATCGGATCGATAATCGCTGCAGTGTCTCCTGCAATTGTCGTTCCAAGAATGATACGACTTATTGAAGAAGGATACGGAGATGAGCACAAAATCCCACAACTTGTCTTGGCTGGAAGTAGCTGCGACGATGTTTTCTGTATCGTTGTGTTTACATCTTTGACATCTCTCGCGCAAACAGGAGACATCAATGTGTTCAAATTCATCGCCATTCCTTTTTCTATTTTGATTGGAAGTGTCGTAGGAGCTGGAATAGGATTTTTGTTGGTGAAATTTTTCAAAAGATTTCACATGCGTGACACTGTGAAAGTTTTGATTGTGTTGAGTATTTCGTTCTTGCTTTTAGAATTGGAGAAAATCACGCCCATTCCATTTTCGGGACTCATCGCAATAATGGCGATGTCCATGGTTGTGAAGAAGATTTACGAAGATTTGGCGGAAAGATTATCAGAAAAGTACAACAAATTGTGGGTCGGCGCAGAAATATTTTTGTTCGTATTAGTAGGCGCGACTGTGAATGTAAAATACGCGATAAATTCTGGAATCACGGTAGTTGTTTTGGTGATTTGTGCTTTGATGATCAGAATGGTGGGCGTGTATGCATCTGTCTTGAAAACAAAATTAACTCCAAAAGAAAGATTATTCTGTATGATAGCCTACACTCCAAAAGCGACAGTGCAAGCAGCCATCGGTGCAATTCCTCTATCAATGGGATTGAAAGTAGGGGATATGGCATTGACTGTAGCTGTTATTTCTATCCTGATTACTGCACCGTTTGGAGCGATAATGGTGGATAATTTGTATAAGAAATTGTTGACACGATAAAAAACTAAAAACTAGAATAACTGGCGTTTGTAGCCAATTTATTCTAGTTTTTGTTTATCAATTCGATTTGTTTTATTTTCAAAAATTTATTATCGTTCTTTAGTTCTTTTTCATCTACATTTATTTTAATCCTGTCAGATTGTTTTAAATCATCAAATTTTATAATGTTTGGTTCGTTTGAAGAATTAAATTCAACTATCTTGCCATCTTTTTCTAAATCTTTGCAGTCTATTTTTGACTCTTGTTGAATAATTTTCCTGCCACTTTCAGCGCCTATAATTGTAAGTGTTTTTTCAGATGTATTAACGTCTGTTATTTCACATTCTATTCCCAATTGTACTACGTTTTCTTCTTTTTTAGTTGTATGAAAGAAATATATTAATAGGAAAATTATCAATACGAATATCATTACGAATATAATTATTTTTTTCATTAAAACACCTCCGATATATAATTAATTAACTAAATCATTTATTTACTTAAATCATATCAAAATAAAAAATGATGTCAAGATAAAAATGTTAAGATTTGTCAAATGAGATTTATTTGCAAGGATTAGTGGTATAATTGAAATGAACAAACGGGGTGAATTATGAGAAAGAAACTTGAGATAGCAGGGATTACTCTGTTGATTGTGATTGGAGTGTATTTCATTTTCAAAGTTGCGAATGCGAATAAATTTGACAAGCTTAGCTTTAATGCGGATTGTATTTACGTTTACTCAATCGATGATGAGAAGGAAATTTTCTCCAAAAATCCAGACAAGAAAGTGTATCCTGCTTCTTTGACCAAGATGATGACAGTGCATACAGCTTTAGGAGAAATTGAAGATTTTGATAAAAAAGCTCCGATAGATAAGAAAAGCTACCAAAAACTCGTCGCACAAAACGCTTCAATGGCAGGCTTTTATGGTAACGAGCCCACTACTTTTGAGGATTTGTTGTATGGAACGATGCTTGCTTCTGCGGGAGAATGTGCAGACAGCTTGGCTATTAATGTAGCAGGTTCCAAGGAAAAATTTGTGGATTTGATGAATGAAAACGCAAAGAAAATGGGCTTGAATAATACACATTTCAAAAATTCTGAGGGAATGGATGAAGATAATCATTATTCGAGCGCAAAAGACATGGCGTTTTTATTGAAAAATTCATTGAAAAACGAGAAATTTTACAAGATTTTCACGACAGGTAAGTACACTTCCACGAAAACTTTGGATCATCCAAAAGGAATTGAAATCGAAAGTACAGTTCTTGGAAGATTAAAAGATTACGATCAAGATGGTTTCAAAATTATCGGCGGCAAAAGTGGCACTACTGAAAAAGCAGGGCTTTGTTGGGCAACTTTGTCTGAAAAAAATGGCAAGAAATACATCATTATTGTGATGGGCGTTGATTTTGACGATATTAAAAATCCTGGAGATGGACAAATCCAAGATACGATTAAGATTTTGAAGAATTTATAAAAATTTATAAGGAGATTACAATGGCTATTTTAGAATTAACATTGGTTCCAGTTGGAACACAAACTACAAGTTTATCACAATACGTTGCGAAAGCTTATGATAATGTGAGAAATAAAGAAAATATAAAAGTTGAATTAAATCCAATGGGAACTGTGATGCAAGGAAACATCGACGAATTGTTGAAAGCTGTTCGTGATATGCAAGAGTCAGTGTTTAACGAAGGCGTTGACAGAGTGTATTCTGTGATTAAAATTGACGACAGAAGAGACAAGGATGCTTCGTTTGAGCAAAAGCTGGATTCTGTAAATAAAAGGTTAAAATAATGAACAAAAAATCTGTAAAACTGTATAATTTGATATTTCCAGTCTGGATTGTGTGGCTTTACCCAGTAACTTGGGTTGCTATTGTACCGTTGAATATTTTGGTGGATTTCTTAGTAACTTTGTTGGCTTTGAAATTAATTAAAATCGAAAACCCAATGTCTGTCATCAAAAAATCACTCGCAAAGACTGTAGCACTAGGATTTGTAGCAGATATAATCGCTACGGCTGTTTTGATGATTTTATCATTCGGGATTAATGGAACAAGAAATAATATTGCAAAATGGTTCTACGATAATATTTCAATTCCGATATTGAACGATTATTACGAAACACCTTGGGGCATTTTAGTCATGGTTTTAGCAGTAGTGTTCGCGGGATATTTGGTGTATATATTCAACCGCAAATTTTCGTTCAGAAATACTGATTTGTCAGAATCTCAAATAAAAAAAGTGTCCATGACTTTGGCAATAATAACAGCACCGTATCTGTTTTTGATACCTACAAATGTGTTTTATAATTTGTTCAGCTGATGAAATTTATTGCAAGAATAGATGTAAATAAAAAAGTTGCATCATTGTAGCTTCTATTAATGATGCATCTTTTTTTATTTGTTTGTAGATGTGTCAGATGATTTAAGTCCCATAAAAATAAATACAAGTCCAAGTAATGCCAATACGATTGTTGCGATATTGTTACCTCTTCTGTAAGAAAAAACAGCGACTAATAACCATATTAATCCAACGATAATTCTCAAAATTTTCTTATTCATTTTTAATCATTTCGTAAGTCAAAAAATTTAACAAAAACATTTTTTAAAGACAATTTTTATGTTTAGATTATCCTAATATGATTATATCAATTGTTTATTTTTTATATGTAAAATATTTTTTAATTTTAGGTTAAATTAAATCAAAAAAACTGTGTGAATTTGACTTCACACAGTTTTATTTTTTATAGATTATTTTTGTGTTCCAGGTTCAACAGGAGTTGTTGCAGTTGGTTTGTCAGTAGAATTGTTTTTAACTTTTTCTACGATGATTGTACCACCATCGATAACTTTTTCTCCGTTTTCACCTACAGTATAATATGAGTTTTCCAAATCTTTGAATACTTTTGATCCAATAGCGTTAACTCCACCAAATACTTTGATATTTGATAATTCTTTGTTGTCTCTTAAGTAAGAAACGATAGAACTTTCGATTGAATTTTTTGATGCAAGTAAGATTGGAGCGTCCAATTTTTGACTTACTGGTGCAGCTACCAATGCATCTGCGAAGTTTTCTCCACTAGCTACTAATGCAGTTTGAAGTTTGTCTCCGTAAACTTCTCTAGCTACTTTCAATGAGCCTTCATATCTGTTTGTTCCAGAGATTCTGTCTACTACAGCTATTTGTGATAATTCTTTTTCTAATTTAGGAGTTATTGTTTTTTCTCCACCGATGATTGTAATTCTAGTTACATTCAATGATTTTAAAACTTTCAAAGTTTCCGCTGGAATGTTGTTTTTTTCAACTAACATAACTGGTGCGTTAACTTTGTTTGCATAGCTTACTCCGTATAATGCATCAACGTAGATTTCACCACTTGCGATTACAACTTCTGAAGTTTGTTTTACGTTATCTTTGATTGTTTGAGCGTTTGTTTTGTATCTGTTAGCTCCGTTGATTCTAACTACTTTTGCATTTGTAGCTGATTTTACAGAATTCACAACTGCATTTGATACTGATTTTTCTCCACCTAAAACAAATACATTTTCAACACCCATTGATTTTAATTGGTTTAATGTATCAGCGCTGATGTTATTTGATTCAGAGAATAATACTGGCATAGTTCCTTTGCTTAGAACTGTTGCACTTAAAGCATCCGGGAATGCTAATTGGTTAACCAAAATAGCTGACTTTGCTGATGAGAATTGGTCCTTACTAACGTTAACTGCAGTTTCAACACGGCTACTTCCTGAGTATCTTTGAACGTTTAATTTTGAAGCCATAGATACTGTAGGGAAAACCATAGCTGTAGCAAGAGCTGCTACTAATAATTTCTTTTTTAAATTCATAACAAATCTCCTTTATTTATTCTATATCTCAATTATATCATACTTTTATTTTTTGATAACACGTGTTGAAAAATTGTAGAAATTCAAAAGTTGAATTAAAAATATTTATTGCGAAGAATACTTGTGATATAATTTAAACAAATACAAAAGGAGGAAAATATGAGAAATAACTCAACAAAGAAAATGGTTTTTGCAGCAGTTGGAATTGCGATCAATATCATTTTAGGAATTTTCGTAGGTGGATTGAAAATCCCGCTATTGTTTATGGACACTGTCGGAACCGTATTTACAGCTGTGGTTTTGGGACCTTTCTGGGGAGCTTGTACAGGAGCGTTGACTAATGTTATCCTGGGAGTTTTGAAAGATCCAAGAGAAATACCTTTTCTTTTGGTAAATTTGGCAGTAGGTTTAATTGTAGGATTCATAGCAAAGAAGAGAAAATTCGATCTTAAAACAGCAGTAGTAACAGGAATTATTTTATCTATCGTTGCTCCTTTAATCGGTACGCCAATTGCAGTATTTGTGTACGGTGGAATAACTGGAGATTTCAATGATGTATTCTTCACTGCACTCAAAAATTCTGGCCAAACTATTTTCTCAGCAGCTTTTTTACCAAGAGTTGCCAGTAATTTAGTGGACAAAATAATAACTTGCTCCATAGTTTCGCTGCTTTACAAAAGAGTCAAAGCTATGTTGTAAATGAAAACAAAAATAACGCATCTAGTATGCGTTATTTTTTATTGATTGTTCGATTTTTTCTGTTATTTCATCTACGTTCTCGTCGTTGTAGCCGTAAAATTTTGCATCGATTTTTTTGTTTTCGAATAATTTTTCCAATTCTTCCATGAAAACGCCCTTGTCATCTGTCATTTCTACGGAATTTACACAATGAGCAATGTCTTTTATTCCAGAGATTTCTCCTTTGAATTCTTCTGATTTGCAAGTAAGTCCAATTCCACAACTTGGAGAGCCATCAATTCCTATAACTCCCAAAAAATTTACGCCGTCTTTGATGTAATCGGAGATTTCGTCGACAATTGGATTTAATAATTCACGGCTTGTATTTCTGTAGAAATTATTGTCGAATTGTTCATACACGCTTCCCCAGCGATTGGGCCCGTACATTCTGTTTTCTGGACAAGGAAGTTGGAAAATTCCAACGTTCATTTTCATTAAATTTTTGATTAAACTCAAATTATCTTTTCTGCCAGCATCGTTTTTGACAACCGCAAGTTCATTCAACAAACAATGTGACACCAAAATTATATTCTTATATTCTTGCATACGCACCTCTGTAAAATAATTATAGCATATTTTTCAAACACTACAATGTATGGTATAATTAATACATTAGTAAACAGGAGGACGTTTATGAAATTAGTAATCAAAAATTTGACTAAAAAATACGACGACAAATTGGTACTGGATGAAGTAAATTACGAATTCAAAGAAGGAGTCATCACTTCTGTTTTGGGTAGAAATGGAGCCGGAAAAACAACTTTGTTCAACGTTTTATACGATGAGATAGATTTTGATTCGGGAGAATTCTACTTGGTCAATGAAGGTTCAACTGAAAAACTTCAAAAAGAGGATATAGGAATGCTTTTTTCTGAAAATTTCTTGCCGGAATTTCTGACAGGATATGAATACATCAAATTTTATCGCGACATCAATTCTCCAAACGATATAAAAACGGTGGAAGATTACATGAAAATGATGGATTTTTCCAAGGAAGATCAAAATAGATTAATCAAAGATTATTCGCACGGAATGAAAAGCAAAATTTCTTTGATCACACTTTTCATATCAAGACCGAAAGTCTTGCTATTAGACGAGCCATTGACAAGCTTGGATGTTGTAATCAGCACGCAAATCAAAAAATTATTGATGGAATTGAAATCACAAGGACGAATCATTGTTTTGTCGACACACATGTTGGACTTGGCAAAACAATTGAGCGAAGAAATCGTGTTGTTGCATCACAAAAAATTGCAAAAATTGGATTTGGACAAGAACGATGAGAAGTTCGATGTGGAACTTTACGATATTTTAAAGGATGAGTCCGATGAGTAATTATCTTAGCACTTATTTGAAACTTGTCATGAAGATGAAGCTCAATCAGACAGTGTATCAGCTTCGTGAACTCGGGATTTTCAAGAAAATAATCCCTGCGGATATTTACGGAAATGACGTGTTGAGCTTCGGCTATTCTGCTTTTTTTTACATTTCATTTGTAGTTAAAACATTATTTTTCAAAATATTGTACTGTGTGGCAATTTACGGCGTTGCAATTATCGCAGCGGCGAAGATTTTCAAAGGAACAATCCAAGAAAATATATTATTATCGTTGTTTTACATCTCGGCTGTAATTGGAAGCGTGATTTCGCAATTTACCTACGTTGCATTTGATAACGAGGATTCGATTTGTATCAAAGCCTTAAAACTTGACGCCAAGAAATACACAATCTTGCAGGATTATTTGTCAGACATTAGCTTTGCAATCTCAGGAATAATATTTGCGGTATTTTTCGCCATATTCGACATCAATCCAATGCATGCGATGAATATCACAGTGTTCTGCCTTGGATTTAGAAAATTAATCAAATACATCAACATCTTGGTGTACTCTACAAAAAGCAAAAAACATTTAACCGAAAACTACTTCTGCATGTGGGCGATTTTGCTATTGGGAATGGGACTTTTGGTATTGTATGGCACGAAATCCAAAATCTTCGTAGAAATATTTTACTCGACTTATGCGCTAATTTTCGGAATTGTTGCATACATTGTGGGCGCTGTTTTGATTTCAAAAACTGACAAAATCAGAGACATCGCAAGAATTGAAATCACAAACAAATCCATAATCGACCGCGACAACACATTCAAAGACATCAACACAGTCGGATACCAAATCGACGACGAAAAAATCGCACAACAAAACGATAGAATTTACGATAATTACAACGGAATTGAATACATCAACAAATTATTCCGCTACAGATTCAAACACAAATACAAAAAAATGATACTAATTCGTTCGGGAATAATCTTAGCTGTTGGAATAATCGGATTTATCGTACTAAGAGGACTCACAATCAATCCCAAACCAAGTGAATTGAAAATATTAGTGTCAGTATTTCCAATAATCTTGTTGTATTTCGGAATACAAATAGCAGTCCCAGAATCATTTAACAGATTTATGTTTTTGAATATGGACAGATATTTGATGAAACAAATGACCTACGCCAATAAACAAAACATCAAAGACACACTAAATTTTAGAATAAAACAAAATTTAAAAGACAACGCACCTACATTTGGATTGATGTTATTATTGGTAATAAGCTGGATGTTTGCAGCCAAAATAATTACAACAAATTTGTTAGTGAATGCTGTAGTCGCAGTCATCATAATCTACTTGTATCAATCAGTCAAACAACTCTATATGTACATGCTACTTCAACCATTCACAGTAGGATTAGAAAGCAAAAACATCGTCTACTCCATACTCAACACCGTTGAATCGTTGCTTTTCTGGGCAATAATATTCTTGCAAATAAAATTGAATTTCAACATTGGATTAGTAGCCTTGGCAATCTGCGTCATTTATACAGTTGTAGGATATTTCGTAGTGTTGGCTAAGGGAGATAAAACATTTAATTTGAAGAAAAGTTAGAAACGAAAAACAAAGTCAAAATAATTGACTTTGTTTTTTTACTGCAATTTTTAACTGATTATCAAACGTAAATGCCAAAGTATATATTACTAATATAGGGATATATATTTACAAATATAATATTGTAAATACTATAAATTTAAAAAAAGTTGACATTTAAATATTAAAGGCTTATATTTAGAATAAGATAAGAAAAAAGGAGGCGAAATAAAATGCGATTTGACGTAAACATAACTTTAAGTGATAAAGAAATCCCTAAAGATAAAAATCGAATGTTTTTATCTTTTATTAAGCACAATTTATCAAAAAACAATAAAAAGTGTTTTGAAGAATTGTATGGAAAGGGTATTACTAACAGAAAATCTTTTGCAATGGCGTCATATTTGCCAGGTGCTATATTTAATGAAAACACTATAACGATTCCAAACAAAAAAATCAAATTAACTATTTCTGTTGTTGACATGGAATTGGGTGTAGAAATTTTTAATTCTATGATGGGAAGTGCGAACAGTACTTATCGATACAAAGATTGTGAACTTACTACAACAAGTGTCAAACTATTAAGGGAAAAAAGAATAGAAAATTCAAATGAAATATTTAAAACTTTATCACCGATTGTTATAAGAGATCATGTAAGAGAAGATAACAAAGATTGGTTCTATGATTTAAGTGATGCAAAAGGACAAGAAATATTTGTGAGAAATTTAAAATATCAACTTGAAGAAGAATTTCCAGAATCAAAGTATTTCTTAGATGAATTGGAAGTAGAAGTTTTAAAAAATAAAAAAACAGTTGCAAAAAATTACGGTATCAACGTTCAATGTAACTTATGCGTATTAAAAATCAATGCAAAGTCTGAAATATTAGAGCATATTTACAAATCAGGAGTTGGATCATACAAATCTCAAGGATTTGGCTTATTTGACATTATTTAAGTAGGAGGTGATAAAGTGATAGAAATTTTAGAAAATAATCCAAAATTTAATAGAAGAGTTTGCCCTTCTGATTGGAGATTTTCGGCATCAATAGTTGGAATGATAAGATTTTTCGAAGAAGAGGAAATTGAGTTTGATTTAAGCGAAGACGGGTTTTATCTGTACTACAATTACGAAGATGTAAGTGAGGAAAATGATGAGAAATACTTTGATTATGTTGAAAAGACTTATCACGATTCTTTGCATCATACTGTACTAAAAGATTTACTTAGAATAAAAGATAAATCAGATGAACAGAAAAAAATAATCAAAGAAAAAATGAATGGCAATTCTATAATAAAAAAAGTGTTAAAGGGTGTAAATGCTGAAGATGAGGAAACTATATTAGAGAAAATATCCGAAAACAGGGAAGATATCATTAGGGATACTTTTAAAAACGCGAAATTTGGATATGCAAAATTTGCGAACCCCAATAAGATTAGGTCTGAAGAAGGAAAAGTGTGTAGATTGAATGGGTATTATGTAGATACTTCAAGGAAAACTAAATCCATAGGTTTTGCTTTTGATGATAAGACTAGAAACTACAATGATTTTATAGAGTTTGATTACATTCCTTTTGCATTTAGTCAAGATAGAGAATCCATTTTTATTAATAACAACATTAGTATTAGACATCTTAAAAACTCTAATGATGCGCTTGTACATGAAAATCAAGATAAGGGAAAATTATCATATAAGTTGAACAAAAATTTTAGAAGTGAGATTTTTTACAATTTCAGTGAGGCATCAAATTTTATTGATTATGATGTTGAAGTGATTCTTAAAAACCAAGATGATGATTTTTTTGAAACTATTTTTGTAAGAAAAGAGGCAATTGGAATTTTTGAAAGTATTTCAAAAATAGACAGTGAGAAACAATATATACAAAAAGCGTTGAAATATAATATCAAAATTAACGACGATTACTATATTAATATTTTGAACTACGTAACCAATTCAGTACTGAACTTACAAGTATTAGATAAATTAATTATATTTTTGTTTAGGTACAAATTCAATATTAAATCTAATGATAACAAAAGGGCAGAAAAATCTGATTATGGATTTTTGATATCACAATTGATAAGAATAAATAGATTGATATATAGAAAACTATATGATGGAGGAGATAACAATATGACATATAAAAATGTTTATGAAACCGCAGAAGAAGTTAAACGAAAATTAAAAGAGAAAAATATGGAAAATAAATTAGGATCTTACAGGAGTAAACTGATTGGAGCCTTAACTGCAAATGATAAAGATAGATTTATTATTGTGTTGTTGAATCTATCATCGTATTCACAAGTCCAATTCGACTTTTTAACATTACTTACTAAGGATTTTGATTTGTACAAAAATATCGCTTTTGACTTTGTGTCTAAGCTAAATTATTTTGAAGACAACGGATCAAATAAACCATCGGATAATACTAACCAAAATAAAGGAGAATAATATGAAAAATAAAGCATTAACATTAACAGTTGTAGCAAAAATGACTTCTAACTATGGAGAAGGACTTGGAAATATTGGAAGTGTTCAAAAAGTTTACCGAAACGGTAAATCTTACGCAATAAGGTCCAGAGAAAGTTTGAAAAATGCAATAATGGTTCAAAGTGGAATGTATGATGATTTAAAAGTAGATGTAGACTCCGGAGTAACGCAAAAAAGTGTAGATGAAAATACTAACGCTTCTAATTGTAGAGCATTAGAAGGTGGATATATGAATACAACAGGAGAAACTAAAATAAGAAAAAGTTCATTTTATCTTACTGATGCAATAGCGTTTGAACCTTTTATCAATGAAGCAAGATTTCATAATAATCTGTATCTAGCACAAAAGAGCGCAGAACAACAAGGTATCAACTTGCAAAAAGAAGCGAAAAAATCTGGATTAATGCCTTACCAATACGAATACGACAAATCTATGAAAAGATATTCAATTACATTCGATTTGGACAAAGTTGGAGAAGACTTGAATTTTGATGCAGTAGCAGATTCTAAAGAAAAGACAAACAGGGTTAATTGTATACTTGACGCTATCAAGGATTTGTCTCTAGTAGTTAGAGGAAATATGGACAACGCAGAACCATTATTTATCGTAGGTGGAATTGGTGACAAGAAAACTCACTATTTCGAAAATGTCGTATCCGTTGATGAAAAGAAATTACAAATTAACGATGATTTATTAAACAAACTAAAAGAAGGATATAAGGCAGGATTGTTGGAAGGAAACAACTTTGACAATGAAAAAGAAATTGAAGAAAAATTAAATCCTGTTAGCATCAGCTCATTCTTTTCGGATTTAAAAGAAGAGGTGAAAGCTTATTATGAAAATTCTTCGAATTAAAATAAAACAAGCTCAAGCATCTTATACAAGAGAGGAAACTGTGGATAATCACACAACTTATCCACTACCTCCATTTTCAACTATTATTGGAGCTTTGCATAATGCTTGCGGATACACATCATATAGACCAATGGATATTTCAGTTCAAGGTAAATATGGCTCAATGCAAAGAGAGTATTATACTAACATTGGTTTACTAAACAATAGAGAAGAAGACCGAAACTTTTTGGTTTATCTAAAAAATCCTCAGCTTTTATCTAAAGGTTTTATCCAAATTGGAGAAGGATTAAAATCACAAGGCAATAGCTTCATTAATAGAAAAACTGTTAGAATTGACGATGAAGAATATTATTCAAAGTATGTTGATTTAATGAAAAAGAAAAAAGAGCTAGATGAAGAAAATAAAAATGTTGTAAAACCTAAGATTAAGGAATTAAAAGACAAAGAAAAAGAATTTAAAACTGAGCAAAAAAAGTACGACAAGAATTCTGAAGAATATGCAGATCTGAAAAATAAGATTGAGGATATAAAAAAACAATACAAACTCATTGATTCTGAATTCAAAGATAAATACAAAAGAGAATATGATGATTTACAAAAACATTTTAAAACTTTGGTGAAAAAACCTTCAATGCAAGAAGTCTTGTACGATGTTGAACTTGTAATTCACATAAGAACTGAAGACGATACTGCCAATGATATTCTAGAAAATATTCAAAACTTCGTAAGCCTTGGAAGAAGTGAGGATTTTATTGAATTGATAGAAGCGAAGGAGACTGAAATATGTTCTCCTAAAAGCAGAGTTCATTTGGAAAATGACTATAAAATTTATGCAAATTTATCAGAAGTTACAAAAGAAGGAAATATTGGAAAGTTTTTTATTGCGGATGGTGACAACACTAGAGAAGCAAAAGGAACAGTATATTATATAAGTAAAGATTATCTTATTGAAAATAATAGGAGAGTATTCAATAAAATCCCATGCTTATATTCATCTAATATCGCAATTCAAAAAAAGTCTGGTGGAATTGTAGATGATGAAGGATATATCCTGAGTTTAAATTAGGTATAAAAATGAATGATATTGAAGATGCTTTAATAAAAGAAATTTATTCTAATAACCTTGCAAAACCAGACGAAACTTTGTATGAACATACAAAATTGCTTTTGGATAATTTTGAGATTTTGAAAAACTTAGGATATTTAAATAGTAATGTCAATGATATCGAAGAAATACTATATTTATCTTGCTTGTATCATGATATGGGCAAGATAAATCCGGTTTTTCAAGAAAGGTTAAAAAATAAAAATAAATTTGATAAAAATGTAGAGGTGGGACATAATATACTGTCAACATTTTTAGTAAATTCTTTCTTAGACGATAAATCAGGACGTAAAAATAATCTTATACGATGTGCTATTTTAAATCATCATAATTATATTGAGAATTTTACTTATCTTGATGCTGAAATTAACGAAGAATTAATTGAAAAAAACTTACTTGAAATTAATGATAAATTTTTACATCTAGATTCAGAAAATATTGAAGAAATGATGGATGAAACGCTTGATTTTCAGAACATATATGAAATGAAACGAATTCAAAAAACTTATGAATACATTATTATCAAAGGCTTGTTAAACAAATGCGACTATGCAGCTAGTGCTCACATGAAATGCGAAATCAAAAATGATTTTCTTCTGAACTCATTAGAAAGCTTAAATTATAATTGGCGAGATATTCAACAATTTTGTATAGAAAATAGAAATGATAATTTGGTCATTGTCGGTTCTACTGGATTGGGAAAAACAGAAGCTTCTCTTCTATGGGGAGCTGATAATAAAATATTTTATGTTTTGCCATTGAGAACTGCGATAAATGCAATGTATGAAAGAATAAAAAATCTAGTAAAAAATGATTATGATAAGAAAGTTGCAGTTTTGCATGGACAAACGGACAGCGTTTATTTGAAAGAATTGAATAATGATTTTTCCGTAAAAAATGAAAATGAAAAATTCTATGAATATTATAAGAATACAAAAAAATTAGCTATGCCGATAACTGTTGCCACGCCAGATCAATTATTTGATTCAGTATTTAAATACAATGGATATGAGTTTAAAATGGCTACATTTAGCTATTCTAGAATAATAATCGATGAAATTCAAGCGTATAGTCCAGATATCTTGGCATATACAATATATGCAATAAGATTGATAAATGATTTAGGCGGGAAAATTGCTATATTTACAGCGACATTAGCACCATTTGTAAAAGATCTTTTGACAAAAAAATCAAGTATCACAAGCGAATATAAATTCAAAGATTTTGAATGTAAGTACCACTGTTTTTTGTCTGAAAATAAAAGACATAGCATGAAGATTGTCGAAAAAGAATTAGATAGTGAATATGTTGAAGAAATATTGAATAAACGCGAGAATATAAGAACATGCTTGATTGTTAGAAATACAATAAAGTCAGCACAAGAACTGTACAATCAATTGAATAATAATTTGGATTGTTCAAAATATGAAGTAAATTTATTGCATTCAAAATTTACTGTAGAAGACAGAAAACAAAAAGAGGTTGAAATTTTAAAAGACGGAAATCCTAAAAATGTTAACGATAAAATAAAAGTATGGATATCAACGCAAATTGTAGAAGCTAGCTTAGACATTGATTTCGATATAATGTTTACAGAATTATCAGAATTACTAGGATTGTTTCAAAGACTTGGACGAGTGTACAGAAAAAGAACTTTAGAATCAGACATACCAAACATATACGTGTTTACAGAAATTTCAGAGAAGCAAATTTCTTCAGCGTATAACTCCTATGGATTTATCGATCAAACTTTGCATGATTTAAGCAAAACTGCTTTGAAAGAAAAAGGCGATGGAATTATCACTGAAGAAGAAAAAATGAATATGATAAATCAATATTTTACAACTGAAAAGCTTAGAAATAGTGATTACATCAAAAAGTTTAATCAAGTTTTTAATAAGATACAAAGCTTAAGTCCTGGGAAAATGGAATTAAGTGATGTGAAAAAAGAATTTAGAAATATAGTTTCATTCAGAGCGATGCCGATTAATATTTATAATAGTGGCGATATTGCCAAACTTATTGAACAAATAAACAATTGTTATAGAGATATGATAGCACTTGATGGTGAACAAAAAAATGCTGAAAAACTGAAACTAATAAAATTACAAGACAAACTATCAGACAAGACACTAAATGTAAATATTTCGGATATTAATCCCAAAAACTTCTTCACAGCCGCAAATGAAAAAATATATATTACAGAAAAATTTTACGACAATGAGTATGGACTCTTGAACGATGAGTTAGTTGATAAATTTGATTTACAACCTAATTCAGGAGGAATATTTATATGACAGAAGATAAGGTTACTGGGCTCATGATTTACTACTATTTTGTTTGCAAAAGGAAGTTGTGGTATTCTTGCCAAAACATATCTATGGAATCGGAGAACGAGAATGTTTCTGTTGGTAAATTTGTAGATGAATCTTCTTATATAAAAAACAGAAAACACATTATGATTAATAACGAGATTAACTTGGATTTTATCGAGAATTCAAATACTATTCACGAGATTAAGAAAAGTAGAAAGATTGAGAAGGCTTCGATTTGGCAAGTCAAATATTATTTGTATTATTTGAAAAAACGTAATATCGATAATTTGAATGCGAAAATAGATTATCCTCTTTTGAAGAAAACGGTGAAAGTTGAATTATCCGAAGAAGATGAACTTATTTTAGATAAATCTATCGAGGAAATAAAAAGGATAGTTTCGTGTGAATTTCCGCCTGAATTTGAAGTTAAGAATATTTGTAAGAGTTGTGCATTTGAAGATTTGTGCAAAATATAGGAGATTTTATGAAGAATAGCTTGTATGTTTATCAAAATGGGGAACTGAGAAGAAAAGATAATACTCTTCAATTTTGCACGGTTGATGGCGAGAAGAGGGACATTCCTGTCAATATGGTATCAGAGATTTATCTTTTTGGAGAGGTTAGTATTAATTCCAAATTAATAGATTTTTTGTCTCATAATGATATAATCGTTCATTTTTTCAACTACTATGATTTCTACAGTGCAAGTTTGATGCCAAAAAAATCAAAAGTTTCTGGGAAAGTAACAGTTAAACAAGCCCAATTTTATTTGGACGATGAAAAAAGACTACAACTAGCGATGAAATTTGTGGAGGGTGCAGGTAAAAATATATACAGAAATATTAGATATTATAACAGCAGAGGGAAAGATCTTGAAGAGTATATGAATGAGATTAATTATTACTTAAAAAACTTAGACAAAGCAAGAGATGTGCAAGAACTTATGGGGATGGAGGGTAACATTCACAAAACATATTACAAATCTTGGAGCACAATTATTAATCAAGAGATTGACTTTGAAAAAAGAGTCAAAAGACCTCCAGATAATATCGTGAATACTTTGATTTCGTATTTGAACTCATTGGTCTACACAACAGTTTTGGGCGAAATTTACAAAACTCAGCTGGATCCTACAATTAGTTTTCTACATGAACCTGGCGATAGAAGATATTCACTGAGTTTGGATATTGCGGAAATATTTAAACCGTTGATAGCTGACAGACTAATATTTTCGTTATTAAACAAAAATCAGATACAAGACAAACATTTTAGTCAAGAATTAAACTATTTGTACATGAAAGAATCAGGGTCTAAGGTAATATTGCAAGAATACAATAAAACTTTGCAAAGGACGATAAAGCACAAAGATTTATCCAGAAATGTAAGCTACAGATATCTAATCAGATTAGAATGTTATAAATTAGTAAAGCATTTTATTGGTGAAAAAGAATATGAACCGTTTATAATTTGGTGGTAAAAATGTATATAATTTTGGTGTATGACATCTCAAATGAAAATAATGGACAGCGAAGGTGGAACAGAGTATTTAAAATATGCAAACAATACTTAAACCATATCCAAAACTCCGTGTTCGAAGGAGAAATCTTGGAATCGGATTTGTTTAAGTTGAAGAAGAAAATCCAAAAAGAAATCGATGAGAAGATAGATTCAGTAATAATATTCAAAAGTCGAAACGAAAGATGGCTTGAAAAAGATATATTGGGAACAGAAATTGATGATCCACAATTTATCTAAATATAATTGTCGATCACCTGTATAGACAAAATACACGTGGATCGACAATGCCTAAAATAACACATTGTTTTGTATTACATTGAATTATTTTCAAAAAAATCGTAAATTTGATATACTTAAAAAAGACATAGACAGAAACACCGTCTATAAGCATTGGAAATACTGTCATAGACAGTCACCTATTAAAATCTACCCAGAGTGGAATGTAAATTTTTTCATTGCTATTTCTAACGCTTCTTTTACCCAAATTAAAATCTACCCAGAGTGGAATGTAAATAAAAGCGTATATCATAGCACAAGAACACAAGGCTCTAATTAAAATCTACCCAGAGTGGAATGTAAATACGGAACTCGTAAAAGAGAACTCATTGGATCATACATTAAAATCTACCCAGAGTGGAATGTAAATAAATTAAGATTAAATGCTGCTGGTGCAAGTAGAGATTAAAATCTACCCAGAGTGGAATGTAAATCAGAGCAGGAAAGACTTCTTGGCAAAAAGCTTGAATTAAAATCTACCCAGAGTGGAATGTAAATTTTGATAAGCGATCGGCATGGATAGATTTAATTATGAATTAAAATCTACCCAGAGTGGAATGTAAATTTTTCTAGCTTTTACAGAGTAATCCTCAGGTTGTGCATTAAAATCTACCCAGAGTGGAATGTAAATACATCAAACGTGTTGTTAAAAAATGCTTTTTGATTATTAAAATCTACCCAGAGTGGAATGTAAATTTTGATTTGAAAGATACTTTATCTTTGATGAAATCATTAAAATCTACCCAGAGTGGAATGTAAATTTGTTCGTCTTCCGTCTTATACTGCCATGAAGACTTATTAAAATCTACCCAGAGTGGAATGTAAATAATTTAGATAATTATGTTTCAGATACAACAAATTCAATTAAAATCTACCCAGAGTGGAATGTAAATATATGTTCAAATCTTAAAATGCGTAGAGATTCATTATTAAAATCTACCCAGAGTGGAATGTAAATTTGTTCGATAGCTTGCTAATGTGTTGTAACTAACATCTAAATTAAAATCTACCCAGAGTGGAATGTAAATCAATTTCGATAGTATTTTTTTCGCCAACTGTTAAATTAAAATCTACCCAGAGTGGAATGTAAATATCAAAAAGATTGAACACTTTAAAAATATTATTCAAATTAAAATCTACCCAGAGTGGAATGTAAATCGGAGTACCTTACTCAGACGTAAACAACGCAGGGAATTAAAATCTACCCAGAGTGGAATGTAAATCCAAATATTTTTGTAATCTTTTTCTGTTGATGTAGTAATTAAAATCTACCCAGAGTGGAATGTAAATATTTATTTCAACGCAATTTTAGATAAAAAAGAGCGTATTAAAATCTACCCAGAGTGGAATGTAAATTACTTTCTTATAGAACGGTTTTTTCTCTTTCATTGATTAAAATCTACCCAGAGTGGAATGTAAATTTTGTAAAGAATGACTTATCGGGATAATTTGAGTTTATTAAAATCTACCCAGAGTGGAATGTAAATTATTCAGCAGAGACGTTAAATGATTACATGGAAAAAATTAAAATCTACCCAGAGTGGAATGTAAATCAGGCTGTAGGTCAAGCATTCCAAAATGCGGTAAAATTAAAATCTACCCAGAGTGGAATGTAAATACACTTAATCCAAGTGAGCCAATGACATTTCTTGCTATTAAAATCTACCCAGAGTGGAATGTAAATTAAATCCGAAATTTTTTATTGAACTCGCGACTGCATCATTAAAATCTACCCAGAGTGGAATGTAAATAGCTCAGTAACTCTAGCATTATCGCCGTATGATATATTAAAATCTACCCAGAGTGGAATGTAAATGTTTGTTCTAATCTTAAAATGCGAAGAGATTCATTTATTAAAATCTACCCAGAGTGGAATGTAAATGTCGGACTCGGAATTGCTGGGGCTTTCTTGGCTTGGATTAAAATCTACCCAGAGTGGAATGTAAATATATCTGAGATGGTTGAAATTTTAGTTTTATGGGATTAAAATCTACCCAGAGTGGAATGTAAATGATATTATTTATCAAGAGATAAAATCTTGCAGATGTGATTAAAATCTACCCAGAGTGGAATGTAAATGTGGGACTTGGAATTGCTGGAGCTTTTTTAGCTTGATTAAAATCTACCCAGAGTGGAATGTAAATGTTTGTTCTAACTTGAAAATGCGAAGAGATTCTTTATTAAAATCTACCCAGAGTGGAATGTAAATGATTCTCCTTTTAAGTCTTTAAATGCCGCTTTGGATTAAAATCTACCCAGAGTGGAATGTAAATTCAGAATAATAAATATCATTATCTCCTCCATCAGAATTAAAATCTACCCAGAGTGGAATGTAAATGGAGTTCCAGTAAATAAATAAATCATACAAAACCTCACATTAAAATCTACCCAGAGTGGAATGTAAATACCTAAGATTGAGAGAAATGTGCTTTTAAAATTATAAATTAAAATCTACCCAGAGTGGAATGTAAATTTATTATAAACTGAAAATTTATCTCCACCTAAACATATTAAAATCTACCCAGAGTGGAATGTAAATACTATAAGGATAAGTTAAAAAAAGAAAAAGATGAAATTAAAATCTACCCAGAGTGGAATGTAAATGAAAACAGCGAGTTTACTTTTAATCGACTAAACGGAATTAAAATCTACCCAGAGTGGAATGTAAATTATCAATGCTTTGAAAATTCAACAAATGATGGATGATTAAAATCTACCCAGAGTGGAATGTAAATTATACTCCCAATCATACTTTAACGGCTGTATTTCTTTATTAAAATCTACCCAGAGTGGAATGTAAATGAGGCTTATGACGTAGAAGATGATGGTAGGTTCACATATTAAAATCTACCCAGAGTGGAATGTAAATGTGAAAAGATATATCAAAGTTTTCCTCCTATTCTATTAAAATCTACCCAGAGTGGAATGTAAATTTTTTATTCTTATGATGTATTTAAAGTTTTTTATAATTAAAATCTACCCAGAGTGGAATGTAAATAAAAATTCCAAAGACTTAGACCAACTTGCAAAAATTAATTAAAATCTACCCAGAGTGGAATGTAAATGCCTTTATGAAACAACATAAAGTAAAATTATCAGAAATTAAAATCCAACCAGAATGGAATGTAAATGTTGTCTCACTGACTTTCATTGCGGAATCACTTATTATTAAAATCCAACCAGAATGGAATGTAAATTTGAATACTCCTCTTGAAATTTTATCAAACTATTATAATTAAAATCCAACCAGAATGGAATGTAAATCTAAAAGTAGTAAGCGAACACGCTTTTAATGTTGATAATTAAAATCCAACCAGAATGGAATGTAAATGAGTTCAACTCATAGAAATATCCTGCACCAGTCGCAATTAAAATCCAACCAGAATGGAATGTAAATGACGTTCCGAAGGAATATCAATCTGCACTTAAAAAAGATTAAAATCCAACCAGAATGGAATGTAAATACAAAATGTTGATGTGCTACCAACTTTTTTGTAGGAATTAAAATCCAACCAGAATGGAATGTAAATGCCATTACGATTAATAGAACTCCTCCACCAATCATTATTAAAATCCAACCAGAATGGAATGTAAATCTCGCATGGCTTACTGTAGCAAGTAAAGCACAAAAAATTAAAATCTAATCATACTGGAATGTTTTAAATAATCTCAAAGCATAATTTAAACCATTAAAATCTAATCATACTGGAATGTAAATAGCTTTTTTTTATAAGTAAAAAATTCTGAGTTTATATTAAAATCTAATCATACTGGAATGTAAATAACTTTAATATTGCTTCTCTACTATTTACGACACTATTAAAATCTAATCATACTGGAATGTAAATATACTTTTACTAAGTGAAGTACTAACACTATCAGAAATTAAAATCTAATCATACTGGAATGTAAATCTAGCATGTGATACTGTTGAAATTAAAGCACAAAAACATTAAAATCTATTCATACTGAAATGTAAATACGTTAGCCGAGTATGCAGAGGTATAAGAAACACTGCATTAAAATCTATTCATACTGAAATGTAAATTAAAAAATTTGATTATAAAAGAAAAATTTCCATTATTAAAATCTATTCATACTGAAATGTAAAGGGAGTACCAGTAAAAAGATAAATCATAACTAAAACCATTAAAATCTATTCATACTGAAATGTAAAGCTCAAATTTGCTCCGAAGTTTTCATCGCTCATATCATTAAAATCTATTCATACTGAAATGTAAAGTTAGAGTGGATATAAAAGGGCTAGATGATTCATTGAATTAAAATCTATTCATACTGAAATGTAAAGATGAGAGACCGTCCTTTTTTATTACAGCCTTGGCATTAAAATCTATTCATACTGAAATGTAAAGTCTGATATAGTGCTAATTGCATATTGACAATTCGTCCATTAAAATCTATTCATACTGAAATGTAAAGATATTAGCTCAAGAAAACATACAAGATTACTTCAATATTAAAATCTATTCATACTGAAATGTAAAGTCCAAAGAAGAAGTAATAGCAAATTGCTTTAACGCAATTAAAATCTATTCATACTGAAATGTAAAGTTCTCATCGTCTTTTTTGTCCATCTCATATTCGTTATTAAAATCTATTCATACTGAAATGTAAAGTACCAATACGTGATCGCAACAAAAGTTGCGATTGGAATTAAAATCTATTCATACTGAAATGTAAAGACATTGGAAGACTATGAGGATTCTGAAGCTTATGCATTAAAATCTATTCATACTGAAATGTAAATCCATAGCCGCTGCCAAGCCTTAGTATTGCAAATTGATTAAAATCTACTCATACTGAAATGTAAATGCAATTCCCAAGCCGACAGGTGCTACTGTTCCTAAAATTAAAATTTAACCACAGTGGAATGTAAATGACAACATCGGCGTAGTTGGATTAGGTATCGAAACATTAAAATCTATCCAGAGTGGAATGTAAATGATATCGATTCTGATATCTCTAGAACAATAAGACCTAATTAAAATCTACCCAGAGTGGAATGTAAATTGCACAATTGTGATATTCTGCAAGTCGTTGCTATCAATTAAAATCTACCCAGAGTGGAATGTAAATAGTGTTCCACCTAGAATATTACCCATTCCAATTCCATTAAAATCTACCCAGAGTGGAATGTAAATAATTTTAAATTACAGATCAGGGGTTATAGTACAGAATTAAAATCTACCCAGAGTGGAATGTAAATGTTAATGTTTTGCCTTTGTCAATTTCACGATTAATATTAAAATCTACCCAGAGTGGAATGTAAATTATTTCTCCTTTCACTTGATTTTTTCTCAAGTGTCTATTAAAATCTACTCATACTGAAATGTAAATATAAAGGCGGTTACCGTTGACGGGTTAGAATTTAGGATTAAAATCTACTCATACTGAATTGTAAATTTTAAGAATCCATCAATTATAGCCTTACCCGCGCTAATTAAAATCTACTCATACTGAAATGTAAATGTGAGCTATCCAAATATCGTATTTCTTGATACGCTATTAAAATCTATTCATACTGAAATGTAAATGAAGAAAAAGAGGGACACTGCGTTGTATTTGGTGGAATTAAAATCTACTCATACTGAAATGTAAATATGTTTACAAAAGTAAAGAAAAAAGATCCACTGTTATTAAAATTTAACCATAGTGGAATGTAAATAATATTTCTGCTAATATGGTTAACTTATCTTGTCCAGATTAAAATCTATCCAGAGTGGAATGTAAATAAAGGTAACTTTTTTGAAAAAGGTAAACAAAAATTGGATTAAAATCTACCCAGAGTGGAATGTAAATTTATCAAAGCTATACGTTGTAGTCTGTTTACAATTGATTAAAATCTTACCAGAATGGAATTTAAATAACGTTTGATGATAATCAAGATACTGAAGCCTCATTTAATATAGCAAATAAAACACTTGTTGATTTTCGCGAAGTTAACACCATCAAAAAAAGACTATGAGTTCACGCTCACAGCCTTATTTTTGGGTATGTGAAAAGTTTTGTGTATCAGCTCCTCCTGATAGGTTGTGAGCTGATATTTTTTTGATTTTTAAAAAATATACTTTTATTACTAAAATCTGAAAGTTCAGATATTTGTAACCTAATTTTGGCACAATTAAACTAAAAGGTCAAGATTTTTCTAAAAATCTCCCTTTTTGCCTAATTGTATTTCTTAAAAATTTGAAGATTTCTGTCAAGAGCTGGTCGTCAGACCAGGGCTATACCTTTACTCTTGATTGAATGATTCAAATTTTTTATTATCTTTATGGCAAAATTTAGATTCTGCCTTCAAAAAATATTGATAGTTGTGACAATATTTGATCCCATCCTCTTATTCTACTCGTCCATTTACTTGAAGCATCTACCATCGCTAGATACAAGCTTTTTTGTAGGGCGTAGTCACTTGGAAATATTGTTTTGTTTTTTGTTACTTTTCTAAGTTGTCTATTAAAGTTTTCTATGCTATTTGTTGTATATATTAGTTTTCTTATTCCTTCTGGATATTTGAAATATGTTGATAATTCAGCCCAGTTATTTCTCCATGAATTTACACACATTGGGTATTTTTTGCCCCATTTTTCTTCAAATATATCTAGATTACTTAGTGCTAGTTCTTCTGTTGATGCTTTGTATACTGTTTTTAAGTCTTTCATTAGCTCTTTTATATCTCTATATGATACGAATTTTGTTGAATTTCTTATTTGATGAATTATGCATTTTTGAATTTCTGTTTTTGGATATACACTTTCTATTGCTTGGCTAAATCCTGATAAATTATCTGTTGAGACTATTAATATATCTTCTAATCCTCGTTCTTTTAATTGATTTAATACCAATAGCCAGTATTTACTTGATTCATTTTCTCCTACCCACATTCCAAGTATTTCTTTGTATCCTTCTGTATTGTATCCTAGTGCTATATATACTGCTTTTTTTACTACTATGTTATTTTCTCTTACATGATAGTGTATTGCATCTAAAAATACAAATGGATATACTTTTTCTAATGGTCTATTTTGCCATTCTTCAATAGTTGGTAGTATTTTATTTGTTATTTTGCTTACCATGGATTCTGATATTCCAAATCCATAGATTTCTTTTATGTGTGTTGATATGTCTCTTGTTGTCATTCCTTTTGCATACATAGATATTATTTGGTTTTCTATGTTTGATATGTCTTTTTGATATTTTTTCAATGCTTGTGGCTCAAAGGATCCTTCTCTGTCTCGTGGGATGTTTAGGTCTATGTTTCCGTATGATGATTTAACTGTTTTTTTACTTGATCCATTTCTTGTGTTTAATGACAGTGGTTTTTCACCATATTCATAATCTAGATGTTCATCTAACTCTGCTTTTAACATTTGTTCCATTGTGTCTCCTAGAAGATCTTTCAAAGCTTCTTGTAAATCTTGTACTGTTTCTGGTTGATATTCTTCAATTAACATCTTGGATATTTTGTTGAGTCTAGTTTCTGGTCTTTTTCTTGGCATTTTAAAATCCTCCTGATTACTATTATATCAGGAGGATTCTATACACAAACTATTTCACAGTCTCTTATTTTTCGTGTTGTTTTATTATATTTTCTAATCTTTTGTATTCTTTTTTAAATCTCGGGTTTGTGGATTTTGATTTCAATTTATTTAAGGTTTTTCGTGCTAATACAAAATCGTCGTCAAATATGTTTTTCATTATATACAATTGTTTGATGTTTTCACCGTAATTTGGACTGTTTTCAAATTGTTTTAAAAGTTTTTCGTGTGTTGCGAACAGCTCATTAAACTTTTCTTCATCGTTTAATTTGAAGTGGGCGATCATTGTGTTGAGCCAATATATTAACTGAAGGTCTTGGTTTTTCAATTGGTCTGTTGCAATTGTTTCATAAACTGACAGTGTTTTATTAGGCTCATTTAACTCCAAATATCCTGCTCCCAAATTCATTTTCATCACTGTTTGGATGTGTTTGTTTTTGATTTTGGGGATTTTTGGTTCTAATTCATTGACGAAATCCTTGTATTTCATTTCTTCAAAAAGTTTCATTGAATGTTTTAAATCATTTGTTTTATAGAAGAAATAAATTGTGTTAACGATTAGAATGATTGCCAAGACTGCTGCTCCAATTATCCAATAATATTTAAGCATGACTTTGTCGTCGATTTTGAATACGATGCTAATTATAAGCATTGTTATCCCGATTGCGAATGCTATGCCAAATAATTTTAGAAATTTTTTCATGTGTACCTCGTTTTACGTTATTTAAAAATATCGAATATACTTCTTGTTGTTTTGTTATAAATCTTGTTGTAAAGTGCTTTTTTGGGGTTTTTAAACCAGCCGACGCCTTTTTTGCCGTAAGTTGGATCAATTGCAGACTTTAGTTGTCTTTTGTACTTTGAAGTTGTTCTTGCTCTGAATGATTTCTTCAAGCTTGGTGTTCTAAATCCTATTTTCATAAATGCCTTCCTTATATATTATTATATATTAATTATAATTCATTGGTGCAGATTTTCAATTGGGTTTTGTATTTGAAAATTTTGTGAGATAATAAAAATGGTGATATTATGTTGGGGTTTATGAGTTTGAAAGATAAAAACATGATAGCAGTTCAAGGCGCTGGCGGGAAAACTTCGAGCGTTTTTTTGCTTGCAAATGAGTTCAAATCTATGAACAAAGCATCTCTTGTGAGTACGACAACTAAAATGGGAATTGTGAGTGAGGATAAATTTGATTGTTTGTACAAATTCGATGAGAATGCGAAAATTGTTGACGGGAAAATATATTTTGCATCAAAATCACGTACAGAAACAAAAGAAATCGGATTTGAACCGGAATTTTTCGACAAAATTTTTGCTGAAGGTGTGTTTTCAAATATAATTTTGGAGACTGATGGAGCAAAGACAAGACCTATCAAAGCTCCACGTGAAGATGAGCCTGTAAATCCTAGAAATATCACGCATTGTGTTGGCGTGATGGGACTTGATAGTGTGGACAAGCCTTTTGATGAGAGATTTTGCCACAGAAAAGAATATATGGAGAAAATTATTGGAAATTCCAAGACCTTGACAACAGAAAGCTACGCTAAAATCATCAATTCCTATCGTGGTCTGTTCAGAAATTCATACGATGCGAAAAAATTTTTGATTTTGAATAAGGCAGACACAAAACAAGACATTGAAAATGCGATGGATATTATTGAGAGAATTGATGTGGATGTGAAGATTTTTGTGATGAGTTTTGGGGAAATTATTAAGATATATTAGGAGAATTTTATGAATTTACTAGAAGATTTGAATTTTGATGAAAATCATATTATTAAGGATACAATTGTTAGAAATGAAAAGTTTGATATTCACAGAATACAATCAAAAAACGAAACATCTGGGCCGTACAATCAGGACTTTGACGAATTTGTTGTCGTGATTAAGGGGGATGCGATGTTAAATGTAGAAGGAAAAGATGTGAGACTTAAGGAAATGGATACGTATTTTATTCCGAAAAATGTCGTTCACGAAGTAAAAAGCACAAGCGATGAATGCGTGTGGTTGTGTTTTACGATAAAATAGTTGACAATTGATTCAAGAGAGTATATAATATTTTGGTATGTAAAAGGAGTCATTTCCTTTTATGCAATACAGAAAGTCGCCGATGGCCGGGTGTGCGACGTGTCTAAATTCCCGGTGAGAAAACAATCGCTTTTTGGCAGCGATGTCCAAGTAGCCAAATATTGTAAATAAAGGAAAGGATGAATTGAATGAAAACTTATATACCTAAGAAAGATGACATCCAAAGAAAATGGTATGTAGTAGACGCAACAGATGTTGTTTTAGGTAGATTATCTACTGAAGTTGCTTCTATTTTAAGAGGAAAAAACAAACCAATGTTTACTCCTAATGCGGATGTTGGAGATTACGTAATTGTAATTAACGCAGAAAAAGTTAAATTAACAGGTAAAAAATTAGAACAAAAAGAATTAAGACATTACACAGGATACGCTGGTGGTCTTAAATCAATTACCTACAAAGACTTAATGAACAAAGATCCAGAAAGAGCTGTAACTCATGCTATCGTTGGTATGCTTCCTCACAACTCTTTAGGTCGTCAAATGGCTAAAAAATTAAGAGTTTACAGAGGCGCTGATCACGATCACATCGCTCAAAACCCTGAAGTTTTGGAAATTAAGTAGGAGGTAATTAAATGGCTAATAATAGATATCAAGGAACTGGTAGAAGAAAAACTTCTGTTGCTAGAGTTACTTTAGTACCAGGAAGTGGAAAATTCACAATTAACAAAAAAGATATAAGTGAATACTTTAACTTCGATACATTAAGAGTTATAGCTAAGGAAGCTTTGGAATTAACAAACAACACTGAAAGCTATGATGTTACTGTTAATGTAAAAGGTGGCGGATACACTGGTCAAGCAGGTGCTATTAGACATGGTGTTGCTCGTGCTTTATTAGAAGTTGACCCAGACTACAGAGCTGAATTAAAAAGAGCAGGTTTCTTAACTAGAGACCCTCGTAAAAAGGAAAGAAAGAAGTACGGTCTTAAAAAAGCTCGTAAATCTCCACAATTCAGTAAGAGATAGTTTTTTCGAAATTATTCCCACAGATTTTTGTCTGTGGGTTTTTTATTTGCGTAAAAAATTATTAGAAATATTAAAAATCCTACTTTATTACAAGTAGGATTTTTGTTTTCTTAATATTAAAAATTTGGTATAGTGCCATTAGTCCACTTTTATTCCTTTTGTATCAGGAGTATCTAATTCAAAAATCAAATCATTTTCTTCAACCTTTTTAACCATTTTAGAAAATCCTGAAAAATGCATATCGTAAACTTCATAAATTTCTGAAGATGGATTTAGGTCGAAAGTAACCTCCTTTTTATCTAGCACTTCTAGTGGTACATTTAGCATTTCATCGCGTTTATCGTCAGAAAATGCATTAGTAATAGTAAACACAATTGACTCTGTACTAGTGTTATTACCAGTTCCATCAGTTTTTATTTTTAGTGTATATTTTGTTGGGGTTGGATCGCTGTACTTATAGTTTTTAAATTTAGAAATGTTTGAATCAATTTCAGAAATTTTTCTATCTAAATCAGAAATCATACTAGTATATGATTTAATACCTTTTTCATCATTATTATTTTTTGCAAATTCTAAATGTTTTTCAAAAAAACTCTTAGACTCTAAATAAGATGGTTTTTCTTTTTCGTTTATTTCAATGCCTTTTTGTAAATTTTTATCAATTCGTGATTTATTACTTTTTTTTGCTAATTCAAGGATTTCATTATCTGATAAGCCCTTTAAATTTGAAAAAGTTAAATTATCACATTTATAATACGAAACATGTCCATTTCCGTCAAAATTTAAGATGCTTATGATTTCGCTATCTTTTGAGACTGATGAATTTGAATATATCTCGAACCATATCCCTTGTTGAGAAAAGGCTCTTGATGGAGTAAGTGTTTTACTATTTTGATTGCTATCCACCTCTTGTTCGGTAGTAACATTATCTCTAGATTGTTCTTCTACACTGAGTCCTTGATTATCTTCAAGATTTACTTCAGAATCAGTTTTTTTACTAGAACAAGATGTAAATGAAATTAAGGACACTAATGTCATTGTTAGCAGTAAAAATTTTTTGGCTTTAAAGTTCATAGATACGTCTCCTAAATAAAATTACTTAATATTAAAGTTAATAAAAAATTAAGTTTATATAATTATAACAAAGTTTAAAAGAAGTTACAATATATAAACTAGAACAAAACTAAAATATAAAATAAAAAATGTGGTAAAAACCAGTTCTAATCAAAATCGGTTTATTTGCGTAAAACACAATTATTATTTTAAACTCTCAAACAATATATGATATACTTATTAAAGTAAAAAGGTTGTGATTATTTTGAATATCGATATTATTTCGGTGGGTAAGGTTAAGGAAAAATACATAAAACTTGGTATTGCAGAATTTTCGAAGAGGTTATCTGCGCATTGCAAACTCAATATAATTGAGGTTGATGATTTGAGTGCTGCGGAGAATTTGTCGGATAGTGAAAAGGAGATCGTGAAGGACAAGGAAGCTGAGAAAATTATGTCCAAGATCAAGGATAATCATTATGTGATTACTTTGGAGATTTTGGGAAATCAACTTACTAGTGAAAAATTAGCCGCCAAGATTGAAAACTTAACCGTTCAAGGTCATTCCAATATTTGTTTCGTAATCGGTGGGTCGTTGGGACTTGGAAAAAGTGTGCTTGACAGGAGCGATTATGCGCTTTCTTTTTCAAAATTCACATTTCCACATCAACTGATGAGGCTGATTTTGTTGGAACAAATTTACCGAAGTTTCAGAATAATCAACAATTTACCATATCATAAGTGAGGATAAAATGAAGGGAAAAAAGACGACCGTTGCATTGGCTTTTCTTATTGTGATTTTATTGGGAGCTATTGGCTTCAGATACTCAGAAATTTCTGGGAAATTTCCAATTCACACAGCATCTCAAAAAAGTTCTCAAGTGAAAAATGCTGCACAATCAAAATCTCAATCAAAAGTAAAAGTCAGTGACAAATCAGAAAAAGAGAATAAAAACCTGGAAAAGAAAGAGATAACTATAACTTGTTGGGGCGATTATATGAATCACATCACGCAAATTCGCCAAGCGAAAGCGACAAATTATGATTTCACGGATTCTTTTGCAGCGATAAAAGATATTGTTGGTAAAAGTGATTTGTCCATAGTTAATTTGGAGACGACGATTGCGAAGAATGCATCAGAAATGAGTGGTTATCCAGAATTTGCTACGCATGAAAATGTTATAAAAGCGTTCAAAGATACGGGATTTGATGTAGTGAGCACTGCAAATAATCACTCTTACGACAGAAGATTAAAAGGAATTGATCGCACGATTGAAGCTATTGAAAAGTACGGTTTGAAAAGAACTGGAACTTTCAAGGAAAATGAATCGACGAATCCACTTATTATTGATGTAAAAGGGATAAAGGTTGGATTTTTCTCATATACTCAAATGCTCAACGGATTTGAAAATTCTATGCTTAATTCCGGAAGAGACACTGCGGTGAATTTGATTAATACGGAACAAATCCAAAAAGATGTGGATTATTTGAAGCAAAATCACGCCGATGTGATAATGTGCTACATGCATTGGGGAGAGGAATATTCAGATTACCCTAATTCATATCAGAAAAATACGTTCAAGAAACTTTCAGATATGGGAGTTGACTTGGTGATAGGATCGCACCCACACACAATACAAAAGTCTGATGTTATTGAAAACGACGGCAAAAAATCATATTGTGTTTATTCAATGGGAAATCTAGTTTCAGATCAAAGAGAATCCTACGGACAATATTACGGTGTAGAGATTGGAGTGTACTCGGATATTAAAATTGAGAAAATTGGCGACAAGACAACTGTAAAAAGTTTTGAAAACAAACCATACTATGTGGACAAATACACTGATAGCGTGACTACGAGATATGTCGTAGTTCCAGTAAAACAAGTCCTCAATTCAGAGATAAATTATTCAAGAAAAGACAAAATAATATCTAAATTAAACAGAGCAAATCAACATTACGAGAAAATATTTAACAAGGAGTAAAAATGGGAAATATAATACTTACAGGTGACAGACCAACAGGAAAATTACATTTGGGTCATTACGTAGGCTCTTTAAAAAACAGAGTTATCATGCAAAACAAAGGGGATTTTGACAAGATGTATGTCATGATTGCCGATGCACAAGCTTTGACTGACAATTTTAACAATCCAGACAAAGTTCGTGAGAACATCATTGAAGTTGCACTTGATTATTTAAGTTGCGGAATCGATCCAAACAAAGTTACGATTTTTGTACAATCACACGTAGAACAACTTACAGAATTGATGTTTTATTATATGAACTTGGTTACACTTTCAAGACTCGAAAGAAACCCTACAGTTAAAGCAGAAATCAAACAAAAGGAATTTGGAGCGAGCCTTCCTGTTGGATTCTTGACATATCCAATCAGCCAAGCGGCAGACATCACGCTTTTCAACGCAAACATAGTTCCAGTCGGAGAAGATCAGCTTCCAATGTTGGAACAAACGCGTGAAATAGTCAGAACGTTCAACAACTATTATTCAGAAGTTTTGGTTGAACCAAAAGCTGTAATTCCTGACAACAAAATCTGTTCCAGACTTCCAGGACTAGACGGCAAAGCGAAAATGAGTAAATCATTGGGCAACTGTATTTATTTGTCGGATTCAGAAAAAGACGTCAAATCAAAAGTAATGAGCATGTTCACAGACCCTAACCACATTCAAATCTCAGACCCTGGAAAAGTTGAAGGAAATACAGTGTTCACTTATTTGGATGCTTTCTGTACAGACGATGATTTCGCAGAATTTCTTCCAGATTACAAAAATTTGGACGAATTAAAAGACCATTACAGACGTGGTGGACTTGGCGATGTCAAAATCAAAAAATTCTTGAACAATATTTTGCAAAAAGAATTATCACCAATCAGAGAAAAAAGAAAACACTACGAACAAAACATTCCAGAAATTTTCGATATGTTGTTAAAAGGATCAGAAGATGCCAGAGAAGTTGGAGCAGAAACTTTGAAGAAAGTAAAAGCTGCAATGGGAATTAACTACTTCGAAGATGTAGAATTGATTAATAAACAACAACAAAAATACAAATAAAGTAGAAACAATCACTTAGGTGGTTGATTACGGATAGCAAACCATCATGCACAAATATCTAAACTTCAAAAATTGATGATTTCTAAATCTCAAAATCCTAAAATCGCAAGCACGCTAAAGCTTACGCAGTCCGATTTTGACGGATTTATTCGATTTGAAATCATGACAATTTTTTCCGTATGATATTCTTAGCATGAAAGGTTTGCTATATTTTTATGTCAAAAACTTCTATGGTTGATTTTTCCTTGATTAATTAAACAGAAAATATATTTGATTTTCTTTGCTTAAAAATATTATTTAAGGGTATATATAATTTAGGAAAGGAAGATTTTTATGTTAAGAGCAAAAGTAGGATCTAGATTATATAATGTAAATGAAGCTATTAAGCTTGGAGAAATTGCGATAGCAAGTCTTGGCGAGGTGCAATCTTATTTGGGTACAGCTTCAGGTTGGGGAATTTTCGATATTTTCAAGGGTAAGACTATTACCACTATGATTAAAAGATCGAATTTGAAAAAGGCGAAGAATCAAGCGAAGAAGGCTGATTTGGCGATTAGAAAGTTCAATAATATTATGATTGATTTGGACAAGAAGCCAAGCGTTGGTTTCAGATATAAAAAGACATTTTTCTTGGCGGATTATTTTGATAACAAAGTTTTCGATTCTGTTATTCAAATGCAAATTTTATCTAACAAGAAGAACTGCGAAAATGCGATTAAACAATTGAAAAAAGAAGTGTACAATTTACAAAAGGAAAAAATCAATTTAATGAATGAATAATTTTACAAGGGGGATTTATGTTAAAAGAATTTAAAAAGTTCATTACTGAAGGTAATGTAATGGATTTGGCAGTTGCCGTTATCATGGGTGCTGCCGTTAAGGAAATGGTCGATGGACTTATCAATGGTCTTATCGCACCTTTGATTGGGGCTGCAACAGCTGGTATAGATATGAAGGAATTGGCTGTAACACTTGCAGGGGTTAAGTTACAATACGGTTTGTTCTTGGATGCGTTGGTTAAATTTATTATAATTGCATTCGTAGTTTTCATGATGGTCAAAGCCGTTAACAAGGGTCGTAATGCATTGCACAAAGAACCAGCAGCAGATCCAACAACAAAAACTTGCCCATACTGCAAGAGCGAAATCGACATTACTGCTACTAGATGTCCACACTGTACATCTGAATTAACAGAATAATTTGACTGAAAAGGGGATTGTATCCTCTTTTTTTTGTTGGTTTTGTGATATACTGAAAACGTAATAATTTATAATAAGGAGATTATGATGAAATACGATTTTGAAACGATTAGTGACAGAAACGAAATGGGCTCTAGAAAATGGGCTGTAAGAAGTGAACAATTTCCGAATATGAAAAAAGATGTTGTTCCATTCAGCGTTGCGGATATGGAATTCAAAAATGCACCGGAAATTATCGACGGTTTGAAAAAACGCTTAGATAATTTGGTTTTGGGATATTGTTCACCTACAGACAGATTTTACAATAGCATCATAAATTGGGACAAGAAACACCACAATGCAGATATCAAAAAAGAATGGATTGTCGAAGTTCCAACTGTTGTAGATGGATTCTTTGCTGCAGTTAGTTCCTTTACACAAAAAGGTGATTCTGTAATGATTATGAGACCGGTGTATGGTCCATTCAGATTTGCGATTGAATTTAACGACAGAGTTATGGCTGATGTTCCTTTGATTTCAGACGAACGCAACGATTACTCAATTGATTTTGAAAAATTCGAATCAGAATGTAAAAAAGCTGAAAACAAAATGGTTATTCTTTGCAACCCTCACAATCCAGGCGGTATTTTGTGGAGCAAGGATGATTTGGAAAAAGTAATCACAATTGCAAATGCAAATGATGTGATTGTGGTTGTTGATGAGATTTGGCAAGATATTGTTATGCCGGGAAATACTCACACATCTGTGCTTTCATTGGATAGAAAATTAATCGAAAAAGCTGTTGTGTGTCAATCTGCTACAAAATCTTTTAACTTGGCTGGACTTTGCTGTGGATATATGATTATTTCGGATCCTGAAATGATGATTCAATACAAGAAGACTTTGGATATAATGAGAAGCAACACTGTCAATGTTATGGGACTTGAAGCTACACAATTAGCTTTTGATGAAGCTGAAGATTGGCTTAATGAAATGATTCAAGTTATCGACACTAACCAAAAAATCGTGTACGATTTCTTCCAAGAAAAATATCCTAAAATTATCGTAAATCATCTTCAAGCGACTTATGTTATGTGGATGGATTTCAGATGTTTGGGATTGAACAGTGACGATTTGCTTAAAACATTGGGCGAAAAAGCTGATTTGGTATTCACTGACGGAAGATTCTTCGGTGAATGCGATGGATTCGTAAGATTTAACGTTGCAGCTCCTACACAAGTCGTAAAAGACGCATTAGTTAGATTGGATAATTTACTACAAGAAATATACAAATAAACATAAAATTTCCCGAAACTCATTCGAGATTCGGGATTTTTTATTTTACGTTCAATTATTTTATGTTCAAAAATTGTTGCATAAATTCGAAAGGACCATTATCCACTTGTACTTTTGGGTTGTTGATAGATGTGTCTTCTTTTGAATTTAATGAAATGTTCATGCTTTCAACATCCTTTGATTTAGGAGTAGACTTCAAATGAACATCATATGATTTGTCTTTGAATTCGAATGTTAAATTAAACATATCGTCTTTGTTAGTTGTCTTCAACGTGTTGATTTTGTCTTCGAATTCTTTTTGTGATTGTTCTGATTTTAGGTTTTCTTCGACTTGTTGAAGTTTTTGTTGTTCTGATTCTGTAAGATCACTTCCCTTGGCAAGTTTGGCGTATTCTTTGAAGTTTTTCAATAAAGTTTTTCTTGAATATTCCATAACTTTTGCCCATTGTTCACCAGTCAAATTCACAGAATATTTGTGATTGCCATCATCTGTAACCTTCAATTCTTTGTTGTCGATCACGAAATCTTTTGCAATTCTAACTTGGAATTTTGCATTAGATGACAAAAGTGGCATGAAAACTGTGAAATCTCTTACAGTTGTAGCTTGGAAGTTTTGTTCAGTTAATTTTTGCAAAATTTGTGTAACATTGAAGTACAAATTCTTTTGAATCAAAGCTTCCTTCATTTTTGGTGGAAGATTGTTAGCGAATGCGTCGTAATTCAAATAAGCTTTTCCATCTTGGATTGCGAAGTGAAGCTCTCCCAAATTATTGCCTTGACCAGCTAA
Source organism: Finegoldia magna ATCC 53516 (assembly GCF_000159695.1). NCBI lineage: Bacteria > Bacillati > Bacillota > Tissierellia > Tissierellales > Peptoniphilaceae > Finegoldia > Finegoldia magna. The sequence continues at coordinate 973,751 of NZ_CM000955.1, read as the reverse complement.
TTGTGCGATATCGCTTGTTACAGTTGCCATTGCAACGCCTGTTGTTTTGTCTTGTGTTGCAGTGACTTTCATTTCTTTTAGCTTAGAAGTTTCGTTCTTGAATTCATAAGATTGGTTCTTCCATTCAGTTGTTTTTCTAAAATCGTTTAATAGGCTCACTTTTTCTTTTGCTTGAGAGCAAGCGCTTAAAGTTATTACCATCAGTAGTGATAATAACACTAATGTAAATTTCTTTTTCATAAATTCCCCCTGACTATAATATTATAACAGATTTGGGCAAATGATTTTCGAACAAATCACAATTGTAGACTTATTGTAACATGAGATTGAATTTTTGATGATATAATATTAATATAAATAAAAATCTGGTGTTTCAACACATTCAGAAGTTAGACTGAATGTTTCAATATCAAATTTAGGAATGTATATTAGGGGGAAATATGGTAATCGATAAATTAAAAAAAACAATAACGCTAGTTATTATGATGTTGTTACTTTTATCGTCTTGTCAAAAAAATGAAATTAAAAACGTTGAGCAAAAAGCAAATCAAAACGAAACAGTAAAAGTAGATATTGACGAAAAGGATAAAGCTAATATAAACAAAATTGTAAAAACCTTCATAGTTGAAAAATACCACAAGATAGAAAAAGATACGAATAAAATTAGATTGAGTGAAAGTCTTGAAAAATTTTTAGCCAAAAAACCAGATAATAAGTATTATGAATTATCCAAACTGGAAACATTGGATTTTTATAAAAATAAGGATAAAATTATGGTCTTAGTGAAGACCTGGATTTCTACTAAGGACCAAAAATCTGGAGAAGGCGCGATAATGAGGATTTTAATATCTGAAAACAAGGATGGGTATGTCGTAGAAAAAGAAGTGGATGAAGATAATATAGAATCGAGAAATTATCAAACAAAACTATCCCCAAAAGATATCAAACATTATCTTAAAAAATCATTGATAATGAATGGGGAAAACATATCGGATTCAGAGATAGATAAAAAGATAAAAGATATTGATGTGTTAGATTTTTACTCATATATTGGAATGTTTGAAGTTCAAAAAAGTAAAGAAACTAATGACGATTTAATCCATGTTTTAGAAAATCATGAATACAAATAATTAAAAAAGGAAAGTTCATAAAAAGAACTTTCCTTAATTTTTTGTTATTTTAATTTTTCTAATAATTTTAATGTGTAATCGTACATTCTTTGAGTAGATTCAATTCCCAAATGTTCCAATGGAGTGTGAGCTCCGAAAATATCTGGACCGAAACTAATCATATCGCAATCAGGAAGTACGCCTTTTAACAAACCACATTCCAAACCTGCATGAATTGCAGTTACATTAGCTTTCTTGCCAGTCATTTCTTCGTACAATGCTGGAGCAACCTTTGCCAATTCTCCATCAGTGTTGAATTCCCATGCTGGATATTCTTTTTCGATAACTGTAGTTCCGTGAGTCAAATAAGCTAATGATTTGATCTTGTCGAACATATTGTGAAGTTCGCTTTCTACAGAACTTCTTACACAACAAGTAACCTTGATTTTTTCGTCGTCTGCTTCAACAATACCAACGTTAGAACTTGTTTGAACCAAACCTTCGATATCTTGTGAAGTTGAGATAACATCGTTGATTAACAAATACAAGAATTTAACGATTGATTGGGAAGTTTCTTTTGAATAAGAAAATTCTGTTTTTTCTGTTTCTTTAATATCCAAAACCAAGTTAGGGTCTGTTTTTCTACCTTCGTGACGAACGTATTCTCCAACTTCGTTTAAAATATCCATTGCCTTATCCAAATCATCTACAGTGATGATAGCGTGAGCGTTCTTAGCGATGGCGTTGTGTTTTGAACCGCCGGAGATTTCTTGCAATCTAAAATCCATTTCCAAAGCGACTTTGTTCAAAAGTCTTGCCATAACTTTGATGGCATTTTTGTTTTGTTTTTGAATTTCAAGACCAGAGTGACCACCATTTAATCCAGAAAGAGAAATTTCAATAGCCTTTGACAAACCTTCTGATTTTTCGCTCTTGAAAGTAGTGATAGCATTTGCTCCACCAGAACAGCTTACAATGAAATCACCTTCAGTTTCAGTGTCGATGTTTAACAAACGAGTTCCGCTCAAATGTTCAGCAGTCACGCCATTTGCTCCGTCCATTCCACGTTCTTCGTCAATAGTTACTAGAACTTCCAATTTTGGATGAGCCACATCATCAGAATCCAAAATAGCTAAGCAAAAAGCAACAGCAATTCCGTCATCTGCTCCCAAAGTTGTGTTATCTGCATAAACATATCCGTCCTTAACGTGCATTGAGATAGGATCTGTCAAGAAATCGTGATCTGAATCATCAGTTTTTTCGCAAACCATATCCATGTGTCCTTGCAAAATAACAGGTTCTGAATTTTCGTAACCTTTTGTAGCATCTTTTTTGATAATAACATTGTTTAGAGAATCTTGGTACACTTCCAATCCTCTTTCCTTTGCGAAGCTAACCAAAAAATCTGATACAGCTTTTTCATTTCCTGAACCACGAGGAATATCGTTTAATTGTTTGAACCAATGGAACACTTTCTTTGGTTCTAAATCTTCATATTTTTGCATGAGTAACCTCCTATATATATTCTTACTTTATTATAACTCTTTTACATTATTTTGTAATCTAATTGACAAGATTATTTACAACATTTACGATAATATCCATACCATTGGAGATATCATCGTAGCTCATCTTAGCAAACCCAATCAAAAACACATTAGTGTTCATATTTTTATCCAAATAAAAATCATCGATAGGAATAACATACACGGATTTTTCCTTCAAAGTTTTCAACAAAACATCACTGTCAATCCTCTTATCGACCTTGATTACGACAGATGTGCCACAATCAGTTTTCTCAAAATCAATGAATTTACAGCCGTTAATTTTTGAAAAAATAATTTCGTATTTTTTTGCGTACACCTTCTTCATTTGATTGACCTGCTTTTCAAAATCTCCACTGTCGATAAATTTTGACAACGCAGATTGAACGAAAATCGACACAGGACACCTCTCAGATTTTAGTACAGAATAGAATTTCTTCATCAAATTTTTTGGCAAAACCATAAAACTCACACGCATCGCTGGAGTCACCGTACGCGAAAAATTCCCAATGTAAATCACCTTATCATTCACATCCAAAGTCTTCAGTGGAGCGATAGGACGAAGCTTGTATTTGAATTCTGCATCGTAGTCGTCCTCAATTATGTAGCGATTATTATCAGCGTATGCCCAATTCAACAAATCAATCCTTTTATTAATCGGCATAATCGCAGAAGTAGGAAATTGATGAGAAGGAGTCACGCTTACAACATTCGCATCTGTTTTTTTCAGAAAATCTATATCAATCCCATCCTCATTCACATTAATCGCTCTGCTATCGAAATTATTGTAGAAACCAATTCCGTGATAAGCATATCCTGGATTTTCAAAACCAAATACGGGATTGTTGAGAAGATTTTTAATCAAAATCAACAACTCATTGCTACCGGAACTCACGACGATTTGGTTGGGATTCACGATAATCTCTCTGAAATCCTTCAAATAATTTGAAATAGAACATCTCAACGAAAAAAGTCCAAGTCCATCGACCTTTCCCAAAATAGCATCATCATCTTCGTTAATTGAATCTCTGAAAGCTTTTCTAATCTGCTTGTATTTAAAACACGATTTATCCACGCCTGAAAATGAAAAATCATACAGGTAAGAATTCCTTTCTTCTACAATCATATCTTCATCATCAAAGTTTGCATCGTTTTGCAAAATATGACCAGATTTTTCTACAAAAAATCCACTTCTCTCACTGGAACGAATGTAGCCTTCCTTTTCCAATTGGTAATACGCATTTGAAACAGTGTTTATCGAAATATTCAGCTCATTCGATAATTTTCTAATAGAAGGAAGCTTATCATTGGTCTTCAATTGTTTCGTGTTAATCTTTTCTTTTATAGAATCGTAAATTTGATTATACAAATAATCTTTGTCGTTTAAATTTATGAACATAAAATCCTCCGTTGGATTAAGTATAACACATCTGTAACCATAAAATTATTTTATTTTGCTACTATAATTAGATGCAATTTGCGTGTATTATAGAAGCGAGGTGATTTGAATGGATCTAAATGAAAAATTAAAGGGCGGAGTAATAATGGATGTAATCAATGCTGAACAAGCGAGGATTGCAGAAGCAGCAGGAGCAGTAAGCGTAATGGCACTTGAAAGAGTTCCTGCAGATATTAGAGCTGCTGGAGGAGTTAGCAGAATGAGCGATCCTAAAATGATTGAAGAAATTATGAAAGCTGTCAAAATTCCTGTGATGGCAAAAGTTAGAATTGGTCATTTTGTTGAAGCGCAAATTTTGGAATCGTTGGGAATTGATTACATTGACGAATCAGAAGTTTTGTCTCCGGCAGATGACAAATATCATATCGACAAATCAAAATTTAACACTCCTTTTGTTTGTGGAGCGAGAAATTTATCGGAAGCTTTACGAAGAATCAAAGAGGGCGCCAAGATGATTAGAACAAAAGGTGAAGCTGGAACGGGAGATGTTGTTCAAGCTGTTACACATATGAGACAAATCATGGGCGAAATTTCATTGGTGAAGTCTTTGAAGGAAGATGAATTGTACGACAAAGCAAAAGAAATGGGAGTTTGCTTTGAATTATTGAAATACGTTCACGAAAATGGAAAATTACCTGTACTTAATTTTTCTGCAGGTGGAGTTGCAACTCCTGCTGATGCGGCGTTGATGAGACAATTGGGGGCTGAAGGTGTATTTGTTGGTAGTGGAATTTTCAAAAGTGGAAATCCAGAAAAACGTGCAAAAGCTATCGTAAAAGCTGTGGAAAATTACAACAATCCTGATGTATTGCTTGAAGTGAGCAAAGATTTGGGAGAAGCAATGGTGGGAATTAATCCCGATGAGATAAAAGTCATCATGGCTAATAGATAAAATTCGAATAAAATACAATGGCTACCGAAAATCGGTAGCCATTTTTAGGTTTATTACAAGTCTAAATCTTTCCATAATTCAGAAATTGGTTTGCTATTTTTTTCATCTTTTAGGAAATCTTCATATGCTTTTTCAGCTGTGATTGTGTCGTATTCATCCTCAATTTTTTCGAATAATGCACTTTTAAAAGCATCTTCCAAATTCATCGAATGATTTTTAGAATAAGTTTTTGCAAGAATCATTTCTTCTTGAGTTAATTGAATATTAATTTTCATTAGGCTACACTCCTTTATACATATTTTACTACAGTATCTAAATTTATGATATCATTTTCTTAAATTCATTGTAATAGATAGAAGTATTTACTATAATTATTAATGAAAGGGGTAGAACATGAAAAAACTAACTACATCAAAATTTTTATTAGATAATAAATCTAAATTACAAGAAATTATAAAAAATTTGGAAACTGATTTCAAATACGTTTCTATTTTAGGTTGCGATGTTGATGGTGCAAGTTATTCTGTGACGACATCTGCAATTTCATTGAATCCTTCTCCTGATTACCAACGTGGATTTGTAATCAGAGTGTACACTGATTTGGGATTTAGTGAGTATTCATTTAACGAAGTAGACGTTGACAAAGTATGCGAAAATGTCCGTAAAATTGCACTTGAAGATCGTAAAAAAATCGTCGAAGGCTTGGACAGAGTAACATACGACAGACTTCCAAATGACGACGAAATCACAAAAGAAAAAATCACTGAAGTTGAAAACTTGCCGGAAGAAGATAATCCTGAAAAAATCATCACTACTTTGCAAAAAATTCACGACGAAGTTAAAGTGAAATACGAAAAGATCGTTCAACTTTCTTTGAGATTGAATATTACGCAAGTTAATAAAATTTTCTTATCGAAGAATAAAGATTTGTACCAATCTTACGCTTATTCAACTGGATTTGCAATGGCAGCAGCAACTGATGGGAAAAATACAAAATTAGATTTCATTTCTAATTCTGGATTGTGTGGAAGTGAATTGATTTCTGAATTCGAAAAAGCGGCAGAAGATGCTTGTAGAAGAACTGAAGAATTACTTACAGCAGACAGAGTTGTTCCTGGAGAATACGATATAATTTGCGACCCTGATTTTACAGGATTAATCGCTCACGAAGCTTTCGGTCACGGAGCTGAAATGGATATGTATGTAAAAGAACGTGCAAAAGGAAAAGAATACCAAGATAAGAGAGTTGCAAGTGACAAGATAATTATGCACGACGGTGCGACAGCTTTCGATGAAGTGTCGAGCTATTTGTTCGATGACGAGGGTAACTTGGGAAGAGATACTGTGATTATCGACAAGGGAATTTTGCGCCACGGAATGTGCGACGAATTGTCTGCGATTTTGTTGGGACAAGAATCCACAGGAAATGGCAAGAGAGAATCTTTCAAGAGAAAAGCATACACTCGTATGACTAACACTTTCTTTGAAGAAGGCGAAGATTCTGTTGAAGATATGATTAAATCCGTTGACAAAGGATATTTGTTGGAAGGTTTCTCATCTGGAATGGAAGATCCAAAAAACTGGGGAATTCAATGCGTTGCAATGAAAGGTCGTGAAATCATAGACGGAAAATTAACAGGCAAAATCGTAAGCCCTGTTTATTTGACAGGATATGTGCCTGATTTGTTGCAATCAATCACACAAGTTTCCAACGGACTTGTGCTTTCTGGCGGCGGATATTGCGGAAAAGGCTGGAAAGAATGGGTTAAGACATCAACTGGTGGATCATACATTAAGGCAAAGGGGATTTTAAGTTAATGGAAAGATTAATAAATATATTAAAACAAAACGAAAAAATTACCGACTGGATAGTTGTCAACACTGTGTCCAAATCTAACGAAGTATTTTTGATAAAAGACAAAGTAGACATGAACAGAAGTTGCGTGACTAATGAAACATCTGTAAGAGTGTTCGTGGATTTTGAAGAAAATGGCGACAAATTCAAAGGTGACAGCACAGTTGTGTTGAACTTAAGTGACAGTGACGATGAAATCAAAGAAAAAATCGACAGAACTGCTTTTGCAGCGAAATTTGTCAAGAACAAATACTACGAACTTCCAGAAAAAGAAGAAGGCTATGCTACATTAAAAGACATCAAAGTATGCGAAGATTTGACAGACAATTTCAAAAAAGTTCACGATGTTATCTACAAAGATTACGGCTACCAATCTAAAGTAAATTCCTGCGAAATTTTCGCAGTGGAAAACCACAAGCACGTCGTTACATCAAAGGGTGTGGATGTGGAATATCCTTCCAACAAATTTACATTTGAAATCGTAACTGATTGTAACGTTGGAGATGAACCTGTCGAAATATTCAACGGATATGATTTGACAAGTATCGATTATTCGAAAATCGAAGAAATCGTCGACAAACAACTTTTGGAAACTGAAAAAAGATCCAGCGCCGTTAGAAATGAAAAAATGGAAAATATGAGAGTGATTTTATCAAACGAAGCTGTTGAAGAATTCTTGTATTACTATTACGACCAAGCAAGAGATGCCATGATTTATCAACAAATCAGCTCTGCAAAATTAGGCGAGAGATTTTTCGGAGATAATCCAAAAGTAAACTTCAACATGAAAATCAATCCAACATTGGAGACATCAATCAACAAAAGACCTGTCGATTCAGAAGGTAAAAAACTTGTACAATATGATTTGTACAAAAATGGTGTCGTAGAAAATTTGGTTACTAATGCAAAGTATAGTTATTATTTGAACGTAAAAAATATGGGACAATCACCAGTTTTCGAAGTAAGTGGTGGAGATATTTCTGTCGAAGAATTGAAATCACAAGATTACATTGAAGTGTTGGCGTTCTCGTCATTCTTGATGGACAGCGCTACGGGAGATTTCGGTGGAGAATTCAGACTTGCAAGACTTGTAAAAGATGGCGTGGAATCATTCATAACAGGTGGTTCAATTTCATTAAATGTAAAAGAAGTTCAAGATTCTATGATTTTCTCAAAAGAATTGAAATCACGTAAGAACAGCTTAGCACCAGCAGTTATTGCGTTTGATAATGTAACTATTGCAGGAAAATAAGGAGGTAAAATTGAAACAAAAAGATAGATTTGGAGTGTTGGAATTATATGCGTATTGTATTGGATATATTTTATTGATAACAATCTACAGATTTTTCAGGACAAATGAGTTTGATGCTGTGGGATTTTTGAAAATAGCAGCTACAATTTTTGTAGTAGCATCGGCTACGTTTGCGATTTTCAATAAAGGATCATTCAAGAAAACATCTTCTGATTACAAACTACCTATGATAATGATAACGGCTGTAGTGTCTATTCTAGTTTCAGTATTTATATTCTAAAAAATAAAGGTTTGAACATTGGAAATCCAATATTCAAACCTTTTTTAAATTCCGAGAACAAATTCGTCGTCGTTGTGAATTGTTTTAACCAAAAATCCTGATTTAACCAAGAAATACGTCGTAGTGATTGTCGACAAAACATCAGACACTGGCATTGCAGACCATACGCCTGTAAGTCCGAAAAGTTTTGGGAAAATCAACATCAACGGTAACAAATAAATAAGTTGTCTTGTCATTGTCAATATGAAACCAATTTTTGGTTTGCCGATTGCTTGGAATAATGACGATCCAATTATGGAATATCCAAGCATGAAAATCATCGAATTGTATATTCTAAGTCCAGGAATTGCGATGTCTTTGATGACTGCGTAATCTTCAGGTCTTGAAATGAAAATCTTAACCAACAAATCTGGTCTAAGCATAGTGAATGCCCAGTTCAAAACCATATACACAGTTCCAGCTACAATAGCAATTCTCAAAGTGTGTTGAACACGTCTGTATTTGTGTGCTCCGAAATTAAATCCTAAAATTGGTTGGATACCTTGGTTGATACCAAAAATCGGCATGAATGCAATTTGTGAAACACTATAGATAACACTCATTGATGATGTCGCCAAGTCGCCACCGTAAATTTTAAGGAAATTGTTGAAAATAATATTAATACCACTAGCTACAAGTTGCATTGCGAATGGAGCAGAACCCAGTGCAAAAATTTGCTTGCAGTAGTGCAAATCAAGCTTGAATGTTTCCTTTTTAAGTCTCAACAGTGCACGGTCTGAAAGAAAATATCTCACAACCCAAATACAAGACAAAATTTGACCGATAATAGTCGCCCAAGCAGCGCCTTGTACTCCCATTTTCATAGGAAAAATGAACACATAATCCAAAATAATATTGCTGATTGCACCGATGAACATCGTCACCATCGCAGCCCTAGGATTTCCTTCGCCACGGATGAAGTTGTTCATTGCAAAACCAACCATTTGAAAAGGTGCACCATACAAAATAATTTTTCCATATTCATAAGCGTAAGGCATCAAAGTGTCACTCGCGCCGAAAATTTTCAAAAACCATTTTAAATTTAAAAGAAAAATCGCTGATATCAAAATCCCGAAAATAATAGATAAAAACATAGATGTGCCAAGAATGATTTCTGATTCTTTTTTCTTACCTTCACCGAATTTGATTGAAGAAAGGGAATTGCCACCCACACCAATCAACATTCCGAATGCCATCAAAAATAAAAAAATCGGGAAAATCAAATAAACGCCACCAATTGACATTTGATTTACACCGGCACCTAGGAAGATTCTATCTATAACATTATACAAAGCTTGAACCAACATTCCTATAGTAGCTGGAACTGAAAACTTCCAGATTAATTTCGGAATGGATTCATTGCCAAGAAGATTTGATCGTTGTTCGTTTAAATTTTCTATAATAATCGCCTCCTAATCAAAATAATACAAGTTATTATACATTAAAAAACAAACATAATCAATGATTTATAAAAAAATTCAATAAATAACTAAAGAAATTAAAATCTTATTATGATAATATAGAAGTAAGAATAATAATAAAAAGGATGATAACATGAAAATATTACACGTAATCGCACAACTTCCGAAACAAACAGGAAGCGGCGTTTATTTTACAAACGTAATTCAATTTATGCAACAAAACCATGAAAATGCTGCTATATTTGGAATACAAGATAATATACAATTAAATTTGGATGATACAATCAAAAAATATCCAGTCGAATTTAAAAGCGAAAAGTTGAACTTCCCAATAGTTGGAATGAGCGATGAAATGCCCTACGATTCCACAAAATACAGCGATATGACACACGATATGATTGAAGATTGGACAAATGAATTCACAAAACAATTGAAAAAAGCAAAGAAAGAATTCAATCCAGACGTCATCGTATCTCATCATTGTTGGATGCTAAGCAGTCTCGTGTTAGATATTTTCGATGAAACTCCCGTTTTATTACTAAATCATGGAACCGACATCAGACAAACAAACCTCAACCCAGAATTGTTTATGACTTGTGTGGATAATCTAAACCGTGCACAAAAAGTCCTAGCACTAAGCAAAAAAGACGTAGAACCAATCTCGGATATATTTGGAATCGACAAAGAAAAAATCGTTGTAACGGGTGGAGGCTATAACAGCGACATATTTTACAGAAGAAAAGAAGACCCACAAAACGACAGAATAAGGCTTTTGTTTGCAGGGAAATTATCACACGCAAAAGGAGTGTACGAACTTTGCAAAGCCTTCAAAAAACTAGAAGAAAAATACGATAATTTGGAATTAACACTAGTAGGAGATGTCGACATAGAAACAAAAGTTGAGTTGTGGGACAACACAGGCAATTCACTTCACTTCGATTTGCACAACACATCTTGTCAGAAAAAACTCTCCAATAAAATGAGAGAATCGGACATCTACATTCTGCCAAGCTACTATGAAGGATTGGGACTCATTGCAATCGAAGCGTTGGGTTGTGGAATGAGAGTCGTTGTAACAGAAATAGAAGGACTAATCGAAACATTAGGCGATGAAATAAACAACAGTACAGCCATTGAATTTGTCGAAATGCCACGACTCAAATCAATTGATGAACCTTATGATTCAGAAATCGAACCATTTGTTGATAGATTAGCAAAAGGAATTGAACAACAAATAATCAGAATACAAAACAAAGAACCAATACCAGAAAAAATTCACGAATTAGTATTAAAACATTCTTGGGATCACATAATGCTTGAAATTGAGAATGAGTTAATGGAGATTGCAAATTTACAATAGAATATAAAATTTACTGAATGCAGCTTTTAATTTATTAAGAGCTGTTTTTGTGTATATAAGATTGCTAAAAGTAACGTATAAAATTTTAGCTAGCTCAATATTATGTGTTTGAAGATATTGATAAGCACGAAACTTTTTTTAAAATTAATTTGATAACAAATATCATTGAAAAGAAATTGAGATTATAGTAAAATAAAAAAAGTTCTTTAGATGATAAAGAATATCATTATTAATTTAATAGGAGGTTCGTATGAACAAAAAGAAGATTATTTTTTCTTTGGTTTTTGTATTTGCTTTGATTTTTGGATTAAATATTAATTCCAAAGCAGCGGATGACAAATATACAGCGGAGGATTTTGAGATTGTGGGAGATACTGTATACGGTTTTTCAAAAAGCGGAGTGCAAAAGCTAAAAAGAAATCGAAATGTAGTACTGCCATCAAAAAGCAAAGAAAATGTAGATTTGAAAAAAATAGCAAGTTTTGCTTTTGTCTACAATAAGAGCAGTGCGATTGACGAGTATACTCAAAGAGAAGGCGAAAATGGAGAGGTTAACAACTTAGATGTTGATGGAAACGAAATTAAAAAGCTTGGAGAAGATTTCCATCAATTAGACATAGAATCTGTAGAGATTCCTGAAGGATATACTTATATTGGGCAAGATGCTTTTGAAGAAAATAGTAATATTAAAAGCGTTAATTTACCAAAGACCATCACTAAAATTAGTGATTATGCATTTGCACATCTAAGTTTAAAGACTATAAAATTACCGGATAATTTGGAATTTTTGGGAGAACAAGTATTTTTTGATAACCAAATAGAAGGCAAACTTATTTTACCTAAAAATTTAACAAATTTAGGAGAAAGATCTTTTAAATCTAATCAAATTACAGAATTAGAATTTAATTGTGAAAAATTGGAAATTATAAAAGAACAAGCTTTTCAAGATAATAAAATTAAGCAAGTGAAACTTCCAGATAGTGTGAAAAAAATTGAGATTGATGCATTTAGTGGAAATTCTGGCGATGAAAACTACGCGATGAAAGTTGTGCTTTTCTCAAATGGAAATGTGGACAACAAGGATTCTTCTTCTATTGTAAACCCGACAGAAGAAGATAAGACAACTTCAGTAGATGTGGATAGTTCAAAATGGGATGAAAAAGATTTTGTATTTGATAAAGGCAAGGTTCTAGGATTTTCTGGTATCGGAAAATTAAAAGTTCGTGAAAATAAAAATCTTGTAATTCCTGAAAAGAATGGGAAATATGTTGTTGATGAAATTGGAGATGATGCTTTTCGAAATGTGGATTTTGAAAATAGTAGTTTGAATAAGTACGATTTACAAAGCGTAAAGCTTCCGGAAACTGTGAAAAAAATCGGGAAATTTGCATTTCAGTCTAATTATTTGACAGAATTTGAAGCACCTGAGGCTCTGAAAATCATTGGAGACGGAGCATTTATGAATAACAAGATCGAAATGCTTGAATTAGGCGAAAATACTGAAATAATTGGAAGTAGTGCGTTTCATATTAATAAATTATTTGCAATAGTGATTTATCCAAATGTTAGAGAAATTGGAATTTCAGCTTTTAGAAATAACGATGCACAAAATGTAATGTTTATGGGCGATAAAGTTGAAAAAATAGGAGAAATGGCTTTTTGTAATAACAAAATATCTGAGTTAGATTTGAGTTTATTAACAAAATTAAAAGAAATATCTGTTCAAACTTTTTACAAAAATAGCATTACAAAGGTTACATTGCCAGAAAATTTAGAAAGTGTAAGAGAAGAAGCGTTCAGATACAATAATTTAAAAGAGGTTGTTTTTTCAAATAAAATCAAAGAAATAAGATTTAATGCGTTTGACGATAACAAAGTTGAAGATAACTACAAAAAAGTTTTAGTTAGAATTAAAGGAAAAACGTTAGCTGATGGAAATAATTTTGTTGTTAATCCTGAAGAAATTACGAAAAACAAAGATGATTTGAAAAAAGTTTTGGGTGAATTAAATAAGTTAGATTTAACCGCACTTAGAGATGATACTCAAAAGCAATTCAAAGATATGAAGACTGAAGGCGAAAAACTGTTAAAGCAAGACAAATTATCTGAGGGTGCGAAGCTAAAATACATCCATGATACTCAATTTTTCGTAAATAGATATAAGTTAGACTCATTAATTAAAAAAGGAGAACTAACTATTAAAAATCATCCACAAAATTCTGAGATTTTGAAAGATAAACTTGAATATGCTAAAAAATCTTATAATAATTCGGCTGTAGCGGACAATAAATTAACTCGTTTAACAAAAGAATTACAAAATCTTATTAATATTGTCGAAAACAAAGAAAATATGGCAAATTCAATTATGAAGCAAGGTCATTTTGAACTTAAAACGCCACTTCCGATTCCATCTTATCATATTGGAATGAATGTGTATTTTGACAAAAACGGCAAAATCTTGTATGTGTTAGACATGTCTTACACTATTGGAAAAGGACAAAAAGACGAATACGGAAATGAGATTTTGAATGTTGATGAAGATAATGATGGTTATCATATGTTGGCTTTGGAGACTTTGGATGATTATGAAGGGCTAAATTACTCAGATATTTTGAAATCAAATGTAGATAGTCTTGGAAAAATCAGAAAAGTTGATGATAGAGCAAAATACCATAGGGAAGGAATTTTCAATGCAATAAAAGATGCTTGCAAAGATTTTGAAAAGGAAAATCCTACAAAACCAGGTGATAACCCAGGAACAACACCAGATCAATCTGGTACAGTAACAACAACTCCAAGCGTACCTGGAACAACAACTCCAAGCACACCAGCTGAACAACAAAAAACTACAACAAGAGTAGCAGGAGCTGACAGAATTCAAACATCAGTAGAAGTATCCAAGAAATACTACAACACAGCTGAAACAGTAATCGTAGCAAACTACGAACAATTCGCAGACAGCTTATCAGCATCAGCATTATCAAAAGCATTAAAAGCACCAATCTTGCTAGTTAAAAAAGATCAATTAGATTCAGTAGTAGCACAAGAAATCAAGAGATTAGGAGCTAAAAATGTAGTTGTAATAGGTGGAGAAAAATCAGTAGATAAGACAAAAGAAAGCCTATCTAAATACAACCTACAAACAATAGCTGGATCTGACAGATACGAAACAAGTGCAAAGATTGCACAAGAAATAATCAAGCTAACAGGAACTAAAAAAGCTGTAATAGCAAGCGGAGAAGTATTCGCAGACGCATTAACAGTAGCGCCACTAGCTAACAAAAACAACATGCCAATACTACTTGTACAACCAAACAACATACCAAAAGCAACACAAGAAGTATTGAAACAAATTGAAGAAGTAATAATTGTAGGTGGAGAAAAGACAATCTCCAAAGAAGTAGAAAACAAACTTCCAAACCCTACAAGAATAGCAGGAGCAAACCGTTACGAAACAGCAAAGAAAATCTACGAATATGGCTTCAAAGATAGAGTAGAAGTTAACATCGCAAACGGAACAGTTCCAGCAGACAGCTTAGTAATAGGCTCAATTGATTGCCCAATATTATTAGCAGAAGCAAATGAAATTCCAGAAGCTACAAAACAGGCTATCAAAGAATCAAAATTTGAAAAAGTTAATGTATTTGGTGGAGAAAACTCAATAAATGAATCAGTGGTAAAAGAATTGATTAAGTAAACTAAACGCAGCACATAAAAATATTGTGCTGCGTTTTTACAAAAAACATAATCTCGAGACTGTGAAATAGTTTGTGTATAGAATCCTCCTGATATAATAGTAATCAGGAGGATTTTAAAATGCCAAGAAAAAGACCAGAAACTAGACTCAACAAAATATCCAAGATGTTAATTGAAGAATATCAACCAGAAACAGTACAAGATTTACAAGAAGCTTTGAAAGATCTTCTAGGAGACACAATGGAACAAATGTTAAAAGCAGAGTTAGATGAACATCTAGATTATGAATATGGTGAAAAACCACTGTCATTAAACACAAGAAATGGATCAAGTAAAAAAACAGTTAAATCATCATACGGAAACATAGACCTAAACATCCCACGAGACAGAGAAGGATCCTTTGAGCCACAAGCATTGAAAAAATATCAAAAAGACATATCAAACATAGAAAACCAAATAATATCTATGTATGCAAAAGGAATGACAACAAGAGACATATCAACACACATAAAAGAAATCTATGGATTTGGAATATCAGAATCCATGGTAAGCAAAATAACAAATAAAATACTACCAACTATTGAAGAATGGCAAAATAGACCATTAGAAAAAGTATATCCATTTGTATTTTTAGATGCAATACACTATCATGTAAGAGAAAATAACATAGTAGTAAAAAAAGCAGTATATATAGCACTAGGATACAATACAGAAGGATACAAAGAAATACTTGGAATGTGGGTAGGAGAAAATGAATCAAGTAAATACTGGCTATTGGTATTAAATCAATTAAAAGAACGAGGATTAGAAGATATATTAATAGTCTCAACAGATAATTTATCAGGATTTAGCCAAGCAATAGAAAGTGTATATCCAAAAACAGAAATTCAAAAATGCATAATTCATCAAATAAGAAATTCAACAAAATTCGTATCATATAGAGATATAAAAGAGCTAATGAAAGACTTAAAAACAGTATACAAAGCATCAACAGAAGAACTAGCACTAAGTAATCTAGATATATTTGAAGAAAAATGGGGCAAAAAATACCCAATGTGTGTAAATTCATGGAGAAATAACTGGGCTGAATTATCAACATATTTCAAATATCCAGAAGGAATAAGAAAACTAATATATACAACAAATAGCATAGAAAACTTTAATAGACAACTTAGAAAAGTAACAAAAAACAAAACAATATTTCCAAGTGACTACGCCCTACAAAAAAGCTTGTATCTAGCGATGGTAGATGCTTCAAGTAAATGGACGAGTAGAATAAGAGGATGGGATCAAATATTGTCACAACTATCAATATTTTTTGAAGGCAGAATCTAAATTTTGCCATAAAGATAATAAAAAATTTGAATCATTCAATCAAGAGTAAAGGTATAGCCCTGGTCTGACGACCAGCTCTTGACAGAAATCTTCAAATTTTTAAGAAATACAATTAGGCAAAAAGGGAGATTTTTAGAAAAATCTTGACCTTTTAGTTTAATTGTGCCAAAATTAGGTTACAAATATCTGAACTTTCAGATTTTAGTAATAAAAGTATATTTTTTAAAAATCAAAAAAATATCAGCTCACAACCTATCAGGAGGAGCTGATACACAAAACTTTTCACATACCCATAATCTCTACTAATTTGAACATAATTAGTACACATTCATAGTCTATTATATAAGTATAAACAAAGTAAGTTTAATCTCAAGAAACAATCTCCTCCCTTAATATTGTTTTAACCTTAGATTAAACTGGAGACCACTCAGATGGTCTCTTTTTTATATTAAAATTTTAACCTAAAAAAAAGCTAACTCGTTTGAGTTAGCTTTTCTTCTATATCTTTATTGTTCAAATGGTTTCGATAAGAATTTGAATCTTTTTTCTACGACTTTGATGTTTGATGGTGTTTTTTGGTACAATTCGCCATCTGTATCTGCGACTAATCCTTCAGGAGAGATGAACTTTATTTCTTTTGCTTTGAATGTTTGAACGCCTTCGTTTTCTTCGTTAAAATCAAAGCTGTTTGATTGTCCGAACATTGCTTTGAATGCTCCGATGTTTGATTGTTCAACTATAAACACATTCAACACTCCATCGCTTGGGCTAATGTCTGAGATTGGAACTTCAACTCCTCCTGAGTATAATCCATTAGCGACAAATACCATAACGGCATTTCCTTTTATCGTTTCGCCGTCGAGTTCCATTTCATAATCAAATGAATTGTCTTGTGTTAATGTTTCAAAAATTTTTGGAATATATGTCAATACACCGAATGTTGATTTGTCGGCATCTTGCATTTTTTGCGCGTTTTCTGATGCCATTCCCACTGTCCAGAAATTCAGAGCGATTTTGTCGTCATTTAATATACAGTCGTATTCTTTGACTTCTGCATCCAACAAATTTTCACTTGCTTCTTCTGGATTTGCTCCGATATTAACAGTTTTTGAGAAATCGTTGAATGATCCTCCTGGAATTATTCCTATAACAGGATCCATATCGTAATCATATAATCCGTTGATGACTTCGTTTATTGTTCCGTCGCCTCCAACTACGATTACCAAATCAAAATCTTTTAATTCTTCACATTTTTTGTAGAAATCACCTTGTTCTTCGCTTTGAAAAAACACTGTTTCATTTGATAATTTTAATATATTAGGACTACATTTGCCTAATACTTCAAATATATCTTGTTGTCCTGAATTATCGTGATACATAACGATTGATTTTTTGAATTTATTCATTAAATTCCTCCTAAAAATTTTACGATTTGTACAATTATCATTATGATAGGCTGGTGAATTAAATAAATCATCAAACTTTTTTTGCCCATTTTTGATAATACATTTTCTCTTACATTTAATTTTATATCTAAAAAGTCTCCTGTGCAATATCCAACCAAATACATAAAATACCAAGGTAGTAATGGGAAATAGTCGCCACTGTAGAACTTATCGTTGTAGAATCCCACGAAACTAAACAGATTGGTACTTATATCCATTGGATGAGCGCTTATTTTGTAAGTTAGAATGAACATTACAAACGATAAGGCACATAATATTTTTTTGTTAAAGGTTAATTTGTCGACAAAAATCGTGAACAATGACGCCAAGCACAACAGATGAATTATTCCGAAAACTATGAAAAATTCATTTGCGAAGAAATATGTCACCACACTCAAAATCATAGCCACGATAAAAAGCGTGATGGTGTGTTTCTTATGATTGTGAGATAAATTGAAGCAATAGCCCGATATCAAAATGAAGCTTATGCAGATGAATCTCTCCCAAATCATGCCTGGTGTTTTTTCAAACCATTCAATTTTGAAATTTTCCATGTAGACCAAATCGAATAGCAAATGGTAGATTACCATGTTGACAATTGCAAATCCCCTTAACGTATCTATCAAATTATTTCTTTTCATCATATCATTGGCGAAAATACTTTCAGAATTACGGATAGTATTTTTCTTGATAGGTTTTGGTTTTCCAATTGTCTTGAAAATATTTCTTGTGATTGTGATTGCATTTCCAAGAAATCTTCCTTTAAATCGGAAATAATGTGTGAATCGTAGTACATCGCTCCGTTTTCAAAATGCAGATACAATGATCTAAAATCGAGATTGATTGAGCCGATTACGCAACGTTGGTCATCTGTAACACAACTTTTTGCGTGCAAAAATCCTGGCGAATATTCGAAAATTCTAACGCCCGCTTCTAAAAGTGGTTTGTAGTAAGTTCTTGTTACCATGTAGACCAATTTTTTATCTGGAATTCCTGGAGTTATGATTCTAACATCGACACCACTTAAAGCCGCATCTCTAAGCGAATCTATCATATCATCGGAAGGAATTAGATACGGAGTTGTAATGTAGAAATATTTTCTGGAACGAGACACCAATTGCATGTACGCACCCTTTCCAACAGGAACATCGTCTAATGGAGAATCCGTATAAGGTTGGCAATAGCCTTCGTTTTCGGAAACATTTGGCACAGTTTTTTCGAAATAATAATCGTAGTCAAGCTCATTGTCATCGTACAATTCCCAAATTGACAAAAACATTATCGTAAATGACCACACACCATCACCTGTAACTCTGATTCCTGTGTCCTTCCAATATCCGAATTTTTGGATTTTGTTCATGTATTCATCTGCCAAATTAAACCCGCCAGTGTATGCTATTTTTCCATCTATAACGATGATTTTTCTGTGATCTCTGTTATTGTGACGAGGCATTGGTAGAACTCGAATCGGATTGAAAACTTGAACTTTGATACCTTTTTTTTCTAGCTTGTTGTAATATCTACGCGAAAGTTTCGTCATGCAGCCGAAATCGTCGTACAAAATTCTGACATCGACACCTTCTTTAACTTTTTGTTCCAAAACTTCCAGAATATTATTGAACATATAACCTTCTTCGATTATAAAAAACTCCAAGAAAATATAATCCTTTGCATTTTTCAAATCTTCCATCAAATATTCAAAGAAAACCTCACCGTTTTTTAAATATTTCGAACTTGTTTTAGAAAATACAGGAGCGTGAGCTGTTGTGTTTATGTAAGTTGCGATTGACTTGGAGTCGCCCTCCAGTTCGTCAATTACATTACCATTCGACAAAATATGGTTGTTAAACGATGAACTAATCGTATCCATTCGTCTTTGTTGTGCACGAACGAATCTGTTTCTTCTGAAAAACAAATAGAACACCGCTCCAAACAACGGGAATATCCATATAGGAATGAGCCATCCTAGTTTGAAACTCGGGTTTACATCGGTGTTGACCACCATTATAGTAAAAGCGAAGGATATTATAATGTTTAATGTGTAGACATACACAAAATTTCTTTGGAAACTTAAAATCAAATAAACTAATAGTGAAATTTGAATGATAAATACAATTGCCAAAAGCATTATTCTACTAGTTAAAAATTTGAATAATTTTTTCATTTGTACCTCCACAAATATTTTTAAATTTATTTAATTATAACACAAAACCCCGGCAAACTTTGAAAATCAATTCAAAATCGCCAGGGTTTATTTTTAAAATATTATACCAATTTTACTCTGTGATATACTTTTTTACCTTTTTTTATGATAAGTTCATCGTCGTTAAAATCGTGAATTGTTACAATTCTTTTTGGATCAGATTCCTTCTTGTCATTAACAGAAATTCCGTTTTGAGTTACAAGTCTACGTGCTTCACTGTTTGATTGAGTAAGTCCTGTCATTGTCAACAAATTCAACAAACCAATTCCATTTTCAAAATCCAAAGCTTTCATTTCAGTTGTTGGCATATTTTCGTCAACAGCGTTTGAATTAAACAATGCGTTTGCTGTTTGACGGGCTTCTTCTGCTTTTTCTTCTCCGTGAACTAATTTGCACACTTCAAAAGCCAATACTTCCTTAGCTTTGTTGATGTCGCTTCCCTCTAAGCTTCCAAGTCTCTTGCATTCTTCAGTTGGCAAAAATGTCAACATCAACAAGAATTTTTCGACATCCCTGTCGTCAACATTTCTCATGTATTGGAATAAATCGTAAGGAGTTGTTTTGTTCTCGTCCAACCACACAGCGCCTTTTTGTGATTTACCCATTTTAACTCCGTCAGCAGTAGTTAAAAGCTTAAAAGTCATAGCGTAAACTTTGTCGTTTTCTAATTTTCTAACCAAATCGTAACCGCCCAAAATATTAGACCATTGATCAGAACCACCCATTTGTAATTTACAGCCGTATTTTCTGTACAATACCAAATAATCGTATGATTGCATCAACATATAACTAAATTCGAAAAATGTTAAACCTTTTTTCATTCTGTTTTTGTAACTTTCCAAAGTCAACATTTGATTTACAGAAAAATGAACGCCGATTTCTCTCATGAAATCCAAGAAATTCAAATTCAACAACCAATTCTTGTTGTTTTCAATGTAAGCCTTGTCTTCACCAAAATCGATGAATCTTGTCATTTGAGAATAAAATCTTCTAGCATTTTCGTCGATAACTTCCTTAGTCATAATACTTCTCATATCGTTACGACCAGAAGGATCCCCAATCATTGTAGTTCCGCCACCTAAAAGACAAATAGGGATGTGACCGTGAGCTTGCATTCTCATCATAACCATCAATTGAATAAAATGGCCAATAGTCAAACTATCTGCAGTCGCATCAAATCCAATGTAAAACGGAACTCTTTCTTTTCCGAGTAAATCTCTCAATTCATCTTCGTATGTAGCTTGTTCAAAATATCCACGTGCTACCAATTCGTCGTACACATTTTCATGTTCAAATTCGTAATTAATCATAAACTCCTCCTATAAAATAAAAAAAACTCTTGACACGAAAGGGCGAATCTACGCGGTACCACCTTTCTTATCAAAAGCTTATGTTCCATGCAAAGTATGAAACTACCTTGAAAACTCATGTGTTGTAATTCCCGAATAATCGGTACTGGTCACAATCATAATTTTCTATTGAGTTATTAAAATTTTATACTAGAAACTAATTCTAGTCAATAGCAAAATGGTTTTTTTATAATTTCGTAGCCAAATGATTGATAAGAACATCGATAGCAACCTTATTTTTGCCACCCTTTGGCACAATCAAATCGGCAAATTTCTTACTAGGTTCCACAAAAAGCTCATGCATTGGCTTAACAGTTTCCATATATTGAGTCAAAATCGATTCAATAGTTCTGTTTCTTTCGACCAAATCTCTTGTAATTCTTCTTTTGAGGCTGACATCTCCGTCGCAGTCCACGAAAACTTTCATATCCATTAAATCGCGAAGTTCTTCATTCTCCAAAACCAAAATTCCTTCTACAATCACAATTGGCTTTGGAATTTTTTTCAAAGTATCAGAGCTTCTAGTGTGAATTGTAAAATCGTAAGTTGGAATGTCGATTTCTTCATTATTTATAATTTTTTTAACATGCTCAATCAACAAATCTGTTTCAAAAGCTTGGGGATGATCGTAATTCAAACTTGCACGTTCATCCATAGTCAAATTGTCATGAGCAAAGTAATAATTATCGTGTTCAATAATTTCTATTTTATCTTCAAAATGTTTTTTCAAAGTCTTCACGATTTCAGTCTTACCTGAAGCACTTCCACCTGCGACTCCCACAATATACGGTTTCATAATAGCCTCCTAGTTATTAGTTAATTTTAATATAAATTTTACAATTTTTCAAGGTTGTAAATTAGGATAACCTTTTAATTATTTGTAGAATAAAATTATAAATTGTGCTAAAATAATATTGAAATGTTTTATTTTGTAAATTTTATTACAAACTTTACAAAAAATTCAAGCAAATCACAATTACGGAAAATGTTTTAACAAAAGGAGATTTGAAATGTCAAAAAACACAAAACTTATTATTTACTCGTTGATTTACATATTGTTCATGATAATCATCAGATACACATTGTCTCATGCGCATGGATTTTTGATTGACCATTGCTTGATGATATTCTTGGCTATCGCAGTAGTTCTTGGATATTTTCATGGATTTATTTTCAAATTCAATTTTACAATTGTTTTCGTAGCGATATTTATGATGCTTTTCATCGGACAAATGACACCTCCATCAAGAGGATTTATCGAATATTCATTTATCGACTTTTATTACGTGTCAGCGGCGACGATTTTTATGTTAGTAGCAGACATTGCTGGATCCATCAGAAAAACTCACTTGATTCAAAAAGAGATTTTCTTGGAACAATTAGAAAAAGAAAAAAACGCTAAGTTATTTAAAAAATAATTAACCAAACCATCAAGTGTACGCTTGGTGGTTTTTAAAATTTTACCTCAAAATGCTTTAATCTGGAAAAATAAATAAAATAATGTTAAAATATAGATTATAGTTTATTAAAAGAGAAGGAAGAGAATGAATATACTACAAAAATTATCAGAAGAATTAGACATAAAATATGATAACGTTGTTAAGACAGTTGAATTATTAGATGAGGGAAATACAATTCCATTTATCGCCAGATACAGAAAAGAAATCACTGGGAATTTGACTGACGAAACGTTGAGACAATTAAACGATAGGCTTACATATTTGAGAAACCT
Source organism: Finegoldia magna ATCC 53516 (assembly GCF_000159695.1). Lineage (NCBI taxonomy): Bacteria > Bacillati > Bacillota > Tissierellia > Tissierellales > Peptoniphilaceae > Finegoldia > Finegoldia magna. The sequence continues at coordinate 950,780 of NZ_CM000955.1, read as the reverse complement.
GCAAGAAAGAAAAGACGACATCACACGTCTTATCGATGAGCAAGGAAAACTCACTGAAGATTTGAAAAAACAAATCGACGAAGCAACTATTTTGACAGAATTAGAAGATATTTATCTTCCATTTAAGCCTAAGAAAAGAACTCGTGGATCAATCGCTGTAGAATTGGGACTTCAACCAGTAGCAGATATGATAATGGAGAAAACTCACTCTTTATCTGAGATTGAGAAAAAAGCCTCAGAATTTGTCAACGGAGAAGAAATCAAAACAGTTGATGATGCTATTAGTAAAAGTTTGGACATCATAGCAGAATTCGTATCTGAACAAAAAGTATTCAGAGATATAGTTCGTAATTCGTTCATAACAGATGGGGTTATGAAAACTGAAGAAAAAAACGAAGACGATTCTGGCACATACAAGATGTACTACGATTATTCAGAAAAAGTAAAAGATGTCAAAGCACACAGAGTTCTTGCGGTATTTAGAGGAGAAAAAGAAGGATTCTTGAAAGTTTCATTCTTGTTGAATGACGATTACAATATTTTCAAAATAATGAGAAAAATCGCAAGAGCAAATGATTTTGAAAGTTATGATTTGATTGAAAAAGCTGTCAAAGACAGCTACAAAAGATTAATCGTTCCATCAATTGAGACAGAAGTGCGCCAAAGCATGAAAGAAATGGCAGACGACGAATCAATCGGCGTATTCAAAAGCAATTTGAAGCCTTATTTGATGCAACCACCTATCAAGGAAACAGCGATAATTGGACTTGACCCGGGATTTAGAACTGGTTGCAAAGTTGCTGTAATTTCTGAATACGGAGATTTCTTGGACAGTGCAGTAATTTATGTCACTGATGCAAGAAAACAAATCCAAAGAGCAGACGAAACTTTGAAGGATTTTATCGACAAATACAACGTCAAACTAATCGCAATAGGTAACGGAACAGCTTCTCGTGAAACAGAAAAATACGTATCTGATTTGTTAGCGCAAATCGACGATGAAATCTTCTACGCAATCGTAAACGAAGCGGGAGCAAGTATTTACTCTGCATCAAAGCTTGCAATCGAAGAATTCCCTGATTTAGATGTAACAATAAGAGGTGCTATTTCGATTGCACGTCGTATTCAAGACCCACTTGCAGAATTGGTCAAAATCTCTCCACAATCAATCGGAGTTGGTCAATATCAACACGACGTCAACCAAAAGAAATTAAAATCATCACTTGAAGAAGTTGTAGAAGATTGTGTGAATACAGTTGGTGTCAACATCAACACAGCAAGCTCTGCGCTTTTGAATTACGTTTCTGGAATTACGAAAACAACTGCGAAAAACATCGTAGATTACAAAATAGAAAACGGACCATTCACTAATCGCCAAGAAATTTTAAAAGTAAAAGGAATTGGACCAAAAGCATTCGTACAATGCGCAGGATTTTTGAGAATTCCTGAAAGCGAAGAAATATTGGATAACACAGAAGTTCACCCAGAAAGCTATGAAATCGCAAAACAAATTATGAAATACGATTTGAACGATATCGATGTGAAAAAACTATCCGAAGAACTAGAAGTAGGAGAACCTACTTTGCGTGATATAATCGAAGAACTCAAAAAACCGGGGAGAGATCCACGTGATGAAATGCCAAAACCAGTTCTAAGACAAGACGTATTGTCAATCGATGATTTGGAAGAAGGAATGATAGTCACAGGAACGGTTAGAAATGTCGTGGACTTCGGAGCGTTCATAGACATCGGAATAAAAGAAGACGGACTTTGCCACATATCCAAAATGAGCGATTCCTACATCAAAAATCCAAGAGAAGTGTGCGAAGTAAGTGACACCGTAAAAGTAAAAATAATTGGAATAGATAAAGACAGAGGATTGGTTTCCTTGTCGATGAAGTTATAAATATTTTCAATACAAACTCCTAATTAGTTTAGCAATTAATTAGGAGTTTTTTACGTTATTTGCAAATAAATATGCTGTGATAAAGTATATAATTTTGTTTTTAAATAAAATGATAAATTATTATTAAATTAATTGTTTTAAATGTGTTATTAAGTTATAATGACATCGGTATAAAATTAACTACCAAAAATAAAATCATTAGGAGGAAGCTTTGAAAAGAGTTGTAGCTTTTCTGTTAGCTTTTGCGCTTGTTTTTGGATATGCTCCAGTAGCAAAAGCAGCAGATGAAAAAGTTGATGGTAATGTAAATAATGAAGCCACATTACCTGAATCAGATGTCAAAACAAAGGAATTTTCTGTCAAAGTATTGTGTCAAGTGTGCAATTTGCAACCTGTTGCAAATCAATTGGAATTTGAATTAGAAAATTTAGAAACAAAAGAAGTGATGGAGTTTACATCAGCACAAGGAATTGCCAAATTTAGTATTGAAAATATTAAAGTTGGTCAAAAATACAAAATCACTTTAAAGAAGAACAAAGATTACCAAATGGAACCATTTATTGTAGAAGTAATGGACAATAAGGGAGACTTTGTTTTAGCTAAGGAAGACGAAAAAAATTTTGAAGATATACTAGTATCCAAAATTGATCTTTCTAAGGAATGTGTCGACGATGTTTGTGAATTTTCGGACAAAAAAGTAACTATGGCACCTATTCCAATGATGGTGGAAGAAAATGGTAATAAAAGAGCTTTGAAATCAGATGAAGAAGTTATATTTAATTTGTATAATACTTCAAAAGCTGAGAGAGTTGGCGAAGTAAAAACTGTAAATGGACAAATTCCAGCTTTAAGCGTTTATGAAAAAGATGATTACATTCTATTCACAAGCCCTAAGAATAAAAAATTCATTTTAGCGGACAAGCCATTTGAAAAACCTGTTAGTGAATTCTATTTCAGACAAAACGGAGAGGGCAAATTACCAATTAGACATAAAACAAAAAATCCATACTTAGAACCAGCAAAAACAGAAATAGAATCATTGACTGTAAGACCATTAAAAGAAAACGAAAAAATAAATGATAGAGTCACACTAGATTATGTTTGTATATCACCAATTGAAGGAGATAAGCAAGACTTTAAGGATTTAAAAGTTGTATTTACAAGTGAGTACGATACAGTAACTGCAGTTCCTATTTTGCAAGATAAATATGGAACTTTATTGAGTCCTTTTAGTTTGTATGAAGGAGTACAATATTCTGTAAAAATCGAAGATCCTAAGGGACAATACGCTATTGAAAACTTCCCGTTCGCTATAATTGACAAATCAGAAAGAGGACCTAATCATCCATTGGGATGGGATGATGGAAAATACGGATTCAACCATTCATATTGTGGAAATGCGAATTACATTACTGTGGTTAAAAAAGGCGAAGAAAACAAACATAACACAGTAATTAAATGCACAAACGGAAAGACATCTGTTTCTGGAATGAATTTTAGGGATTTACTTTTAAGAACAATTCACCCTGATAAATCACAAATCAAGGGAATGGAAGGAAAAGACTTTGATTTATTTAGATTTAAATTAATCAATCCAAAAAGATGTGAAGTTTCCAAAATGGCTGATGGAGATTTTACAATTCACAGAAACATTCCTAAAGATAAATCTGTAAAAGCTGTATATCAAGTGGAAAAAGATGGCAGTCTTACAAAACTAAACTATACTGTGAAAAATAATGTGGCAAATATTAAGACAAAAACATTATCCATTTACGATACTGTAATTGAATATGGCAAAAAATCAGAAGAAAAATTGGATCAAGAGTTTGAACTAGATGTATTGTGTGGTTCTTGCAACAGATTGCCAGTTGACAAAGAATTGGAATTTGAACTTGAAAACTTGAATACGAAAAAAGTATCAAAATTCATATCAAAATCTGCCAAAGCTAAGTTTACTTTAAGAGAAGGCGAGAAATACGAAATTCGTTTGAAGAAAAACGACGAATACAAACTTGACGCTTTAACTGTGACAGCGAAGAAAGTAAACGGCAAGATTGTGGCATTAACTGATGATAATAAAGTTTTGGAAGAAATCTTGTTATCTAAGTTGGATTATTCAAAAGAATCAGTGGATGATGTATGTAATTTATCCGATAAAAAAGTAAAAATGGCACCTATTCCAATTTTGGTTAAAGAAAATGGAAAGACAAGACCTCTTGGTGAGATGGAATCTTTGTATTTCACATTATATGACTTAACTAGATCTGAAAGAGTAGGAACTTTTATGGCGTATGCAGGAGAATTAGCATCATTATATGTATATGAAAATGATGACTATATGCTATCAACTGGTTCTAATAACAAGCAATTTATCTTAGCGGACACTCCATTTGATAAAGAAGTTAATGAATTCTACTTTAAAGCAAATGGTGAAGGTAACTTACCAATTAGACATAAAACTAAAAACCCATACGCAAAACCAGTTGATCCAAAAATAGATCATCTTACAATCAGACCTTTGGAAAAAGATGAAGTAATAAAAGACAAATACACTATAGATTATGTAAGAATATTACAAGACAAGAAAAATCCAAAAGATTATAGCAATGTTAAGTTGATATTTACAAGTGAATATGACACTGTAACAGCGACTACTTTAGAAGAAGACGAATGGGGAGTTCCAATCACACCAATTGATTTGTACGAAGGCGTTCAATATTCAGTAAGAGTTGAAGACTCAAAAGATGAATTTGCGATTGCAAATTTCCCATTTACACTTGTTGATAAATCTGAAAGAGGACCAAACCATCCATTAAAATGGGGCGACGGCAAATATGTATTCAATCAAACTTCTTGTACTAACGCAACTTATTTAACATTAGTTCCAAAAGGAGAAGAAAACGCCAACAATACAGAATTGAAATCTGATGATAAGAGTACAACTATCAAAGGAATGAACTTTGGGGATTTGATGCTTAAAACGACTTATCCAGACAAATCAGATGTAAGAAAACTTGCAGGAAAAGATTTTGATTTATTCAGATTTAAATTAATAAATCCTCACAGATGTGAAGTTACAAAAATGGCGTTAGGAGATTTTACAATACAAAGAGTTGTTCCTAATGATAAAAATGTTGTTGCAGTTTATGAAATCGACAAATATGGAAACTTAAACTTGTTGCCATTCAAACAAGATAAAGATCTAGTAGACATTAAAACAAAAACATTGTCTATTAATGATATCGCGATAGAATATACTAAAAAGCCAGTAGAAGAGAATCCAAGTGTTCCAGATGATAAACCAAGTAAACCTGATGACAAGCCAAATACACCGGATGATAAACCGAATAATCCAGGCACAGTACTCCCAAGTAATCCAGGAAATAATACTAATCCTTCTGGTAACAAAGAAGTGAAATCATTTGAAGATTTGTACAAGCAATTTACAAATTCAAGAATTTCAGGAGAAGATAGGTACCAAACAGCTATTGAAATTTCTAAAAAACACTTCTCATCTTCTGAAAGCATCGTATTAACATCAGCAAATGAATTGGTGGATTCGTTGACATCAACACCACTTGCGACATCTTTAAAAAGTCCAATACTTTTAAGCGATAAATCAAAAGTAAATGCAAATACATTGAATGAAATTAAAAGATTAAACGCAAAAAATATTTATATTGTAGGTGGAGAATCTACTATATCTCAAGAAGTAGAATCTAATTTAAAACAACAAGGATACAATGTAGTCAGAGTTTCAGGGAAAGATAGATACAGAACATCTGTCGAAGTTGGCAAAAAAGTCGTGGAAAAATCTGGCAATAAACACAAAATTGTGTTGGCAAGTGGAGTAAACATTGTCGATGCACTTAGTGGTAATAGCATTGCTGCTAAGGAAAATATCCCTGTATTGTTAACTCAAATCAATGAATTAAATGAATACACGAAGAAAGCAATTAAAGAATGGAATGTAAATGAAATTGTAATTGTAGGAGGAAAATCTTCTGTATCAGAAAAAGTCGAACAAGAGCTTGTATCTATGGGAATAAAAGTAACTAGATTAAGTGGAAAAGATAGATTTGAAACTTCAGTAGAAGTCGCAAAACACATCTATCCAAATGCAGAAAAAATCCTTGTAGCAAATGGATATAATTATGTAGACGCATTAGTTGCAGGTCCTATAACACAAATTAATAAAACTCCAATAATATTACTAGAAAAAGATAAAATTCCAGCATCTGTTCAAAAATATTTGAACGATTCTAACATCAAAGAAATCCAAGTAATTGGAGGAGTAGAAAGTATTTCAAAATAAATCCTTAGAGATATTGGCAGCAAGCTGATATCTCTTTTTTTGTAAAAATTAGAAAAATAATGGATAATATTTGTGAGGTGAATTATGAATACAAAATATGTGATAAAAAATGCAGCGGTTAGTCCAGATGATTACAACGATTTGCGTGAAAAATCTGGTATTGGAAATAGAAAATCAAAGGAGAATGTGAAGGTTGCAATTGAAAATTCTCTTTTCATTACATCAATTTACGATGGAGATAAGTTGATTGCGATGGCAAGGGTTGCCGGAGATGGGGCAATTAGTCTTGTGGTTACTGATGTTATGGTGGATTCAAGCTATCAGAAAAATGGTTTGGGAAGTGTTTTGATGAATGAGGTTAGCAAATACTTGGACGAAAATTACGATGAAGATGCGTATATTATTTTGTTAGCGAACACTCCTTATGATAAATTTTACGAAAAATTTCATTTCCAACAATTTCCTAACAAAAAGGGTATGCTGAGAGTTTTGTAGATTTTGAATTAAATATTTTAGTAACACAAAATCTTTGTTAATGTTTTTAACGAAAAATGATTTATTAATTAGCCGTATTATGATAAAATTTATTCAATGCGAAAAGTTTTTTCGTAAAATTTATAGGAGGAATTTATGAAATCTAAATCTAAGATGAGCTATAACTTGTCGGTAATTTTACTAATTCCACTTGGTATAGCTATCAATTTTGTTGGTGCAAATTTGACTGCAGCATTAAAATTGCCTGTATATTTGGATGTTATAGGAACTGTGTTCACAGGTGTGTTGTGCGGTCCATGGATTGGTTTTCTTACAGGTGTTGTTACAAATATCGTGACATCTGTTACAAATCCAACACAACTTCCTTATTTGGTTGTAAGTGGTGCGATTGGTTTGGTTGCAGGGATTTGCGGCAAGAAAGGAATGTTTAAAACTCCAGCGAAGACATTTGTAGTAGCCATTATTATTTGGCTTGTGGCGATGATTACGTCTGCGCCAATTACTGTTTTGGTTTTTGGTGGCGTTACTGGAGCGAGTGGTTCAAGTGCAATCACGACATTTTTGGTTGCAACAGGAAAAGGATTATGGGAATCTGTTATTGGTTCAACTGTTCTTACAGAAACTTTGGATAAGTTTTTGACTTCGTTTGCAGTGTATTTCCTTATCAAATCCATTCCGAACAGAAATTTGTTGAGATATCCTAATGGAATTCAATACATAAAAGAAAAGAAGAACAAATACGTGAGAGGTGCAAAATGATATCTAAAATTTTCCCAACAACAAAACTTTTTATGGTCATAGTTACGGTTATTATTTCGTTGGTTTTGCCATGGCAATTCGCGTATCTTTTCGTACTTCCATTAAGTTTGATATTGGCTTTAGTGGACAATAAATTCAAACAATACGTAAAAAAATTGTGGATAGTTTTGTTATTAGTACTACTAATAATGTTTTTGTTCCAATTATTCTTGGACAAATCAACAGAACATGTGTATTTGAATCTAGGATTTATGAGAGTGACACTTAACGGAATATTGAATGGTTTGGAACAAACAAAATTCATTCTTACACTTATAACTTTGTTTTTGTTGTTCTTTGAGACGACAGACATTGAAGATTTGATGATAGCTCTTCAACAAAAAAGAGTAAGTCACGTTACAAGTTATGTAATCATGGCAACAATGACTATGATTCCGGAAATGATTAAGAAAAGTTCCAAAATCATCAAAGCACAAGAAGCGCGTGGAATTGAAACTACAGGTTCCATTAAAAACAGAGCGAAGGCGTTCTTCCCTTCACTTGGACCTTTGATTATATCTTCACTTTCAGAAATCGACGAAAAGACAATTACACTTGAAGCGCGTGGATTTGCATCCGAAAATGAAAAAACATGTCTCAAGGAAATCAAAAAAACAACTACGGACAGAATAATTTTTTACGTTTTCATTGCTTTGGTTGTGTTAGCTTTGGTGTGGAGGTTTAAATAATGATAGAACTTAAAAATGTTTCGTTCAAATATGAACTTCAAGAAGAAAAGACGATAAAAAACTTGGATTTGTACGTTGGGCAAGGAGAATTTGTAGGAATTATTGGCAAAAATGGTTCCGGCAAGACGACTTTGTCCAATATTATAAGAGGAATAATTCCAGATTTCGTTCAAGGAGAAATCACAGGAGACATAATCATTGACAATAAAAACATCGACGATATCGAACGTGGCGAAATGGCGGAATTAGTTGGGTTTGTATTTCAAAATCCATTTAGCCAAATCTCTGGAATAAAGAAAACTGTATTCGAAGAAATCGCCTACGGACTGGAAAACCTTGGAGTTCCAAGAGAAGAAATCAGACAAAGAGTAACTGATGTCATTAAATTACTTAAAATAGAAGATTTGCAAGATAAAAACCCTAACGAATTATCAGGCGGACAATCGCAAAGAGTTGCGATAGCTTCAATCATCGTAATGAATCCAAAAGTATTGATATTCGATGAGCCGACAAGTCAGCTTGACCCACTTGGAACGGAAGAAATCTTCGATATTTTGAAACTTTTGAAATCACAAAATAAAACAATAATATTGGTTGAACACAAAATTGATTTGATAGCAGAGTACGCCGATAGAGTTGTGGTTATGGACGATGGAGAAATTATCTTCAACGGTGAAACTCACGAAGTTTTATCAAACGACAAAATCGAAAAGCACAATGTATCTATGCCTATAGTTTCAGAACTTGCATACAAATTAAATGAAGAAAAGCCAGGATTTTTCAAAAATATCCCTATAACTTTGGATGAATGCAAGAAAGAATTGGAGGAAAATTAATGAGCAAATTAGAATTTAAAAATGTAAGCTTTACTTATCCTAACGGATTCAAAGCGATTAATGATTTGAATTTGGTCGTGAATTCTTCAGAAAAAGTTGCAATCGTAGGACAAAATGGAGCCGGTAAATCAACTTGTGCAAAACTAATGAACGGGTTATTGAGACCAAGCTCTGGGGAGATTTTGCTAGATGGGAAAAACACGAAAGATATGACCACAGCGCAAATCTCCAGAAAAGTTGGCTACGTCTTCCAAAATCCCAACGATCAAATCTTCAACTCCACAGTTTACGATGAAGTTGCATTTTCGTTGAGAGCATTGAAAGTTGACGAAGATGAAATGGACAGGCGTGTCAGACAAGCTTGTGAAATCTGCGAACTTTCAGAATATTTGGACGATCATCCATACGATTTGCCATTTAGTACGAGAAAATTCATCACGATAGCAATTACAATCGCAAACGACTGCGACATTTTCATATTTGACGAACCAACAGCAGGACAAGACGCATATTCGATGAGTTGTTTGAAAAGAGTCATCGACCATTTGCACGAATTGAACAAAACAATCATAACTATAACTCATGATATGGAATTTGTCGTTGAAAACTTCGACAGAGTTGTCGTAATGTCCAACAAAGAAATCATCAAAGATGCTGATAAGAAGGAAGTTTTCGACGAAGATGAGACTCTTAAAAAAGCATACATTCAACCACCAGTCATCAAAAGACTTTGTAACTCAATAAATTTGGATGAAAAATTATTGTCGGTGGATGATTTTGTAGATTACATCAAAAATTTTGGAGGTGCTAATGATTAACTGTATATTGGATTTTGATCCGGGAGTTGATGATGCAGCGGCATTATTTGCAATTAAAAATGCAAAAAATTTGAATTTGTTGGCACTTTCGTCGGTAAGTGGCAACGTATCAATAGACCACACGACACGAAACATGCAATGCTTGGCAAAATTATTGGATATAAATGTTCCGATGGGAAAAGGACAAGAAGTGCCACTTGTAAGAGAGCCTTTCTTTGCGACAGTTCACGGGGATGATGGGATTGCAGGATTCAGATCAATGATAGAATCAGAAGATGTAGCTGATCTTACAAGCGAAAATTCAGTTACAATGATGCACGAAATCATCCAAAAATCAACTGAAAAAATCACAATCATTGCAGTAGGACCGCTTACAAATATCGCACTATTGCTTAGAACTTTTCCAGAAGACAAGGAAAAAATTGAGCAAATCAGCATAATGGGTGGCTCCATTACAAGAGGAAATGTAACAAGTCTTAGCGAATTTAATTTCTTCGTGGATCCTGAAGCTGCAAAAATCGTATTTGAAAGCGGTGTGAAACTCATCATGGCTGGACTCAATGTAACACAAAAAGCCAGCATAACAGATGAGCAAATTCAATTTTTGGATACAATCGAAACCAAAAGAACAAAATTTGCACACAGAATTTTGAAATATTACGCATCAAACGACGCAGGAATTCACGACCCTTGCTCTGTAATTGTTCTGGATAATCCAGAAGTTTTCGAAACAGAAGACATGTACATCAAAATCGATGTGCAAAACGAGGAAACAAGGGGAATGAGCTACAGAGATTTGATCAAAGAAGAAAATGGCGAATTCAACTGCAAAGTAATCACTGAAATCGACATCGATAAATTCAGACAAATATTGATGCAAGCTCTTACAGAATAAAATTACTCCGGGAATTATCTCGGAGTTTTTTGTATATGGAATGATGTTTTTTTAAAAGTACAACAATCAGCAAAAGTGTAGAAATCACTAATAATACTTTCGAGTTTTTAATAACTGATTTTGATTTTACAAAAAATTGCAATCAAAAAAACACCTCATGAGAGGTGTTTTTGTTTGCTATTAATCATCTGCAACTTCTGTGGCAGGATCTGAATTTGTTCCAAATCTTGTGATGATTGTTAGGATCATCATTGCCAATAATACGTATTGGTTAACTAAGAAAGGAATGATATCTGTTGGTGCAACTTTTCCTGCAGTAAGTCCAGATGCGATTAAGATTTGTGCTCCGTAAGGGATAATTCCTTGGATAACGCAGCTTGTTGTATCCAAAAGTGATGCAACACGTGATGGTTTTACATCGTATTCTTTTGTAAGTTCAGATGCAACTTGTCCAGTAATCAAAATAGATACTGTGTTGTTTGCTACGGCTACGTTTGTAAGTCCAACTAATGCAGCGATTGCAGCTTCAGCACTTTTTGTACCTTTAACTTTGTTTTTGACTTTCATTATGATCCAATCAATACCACCGTGCTTTCTAACCATGTAAGCAAGACCACCAGTAAACATTGATAATAAGAAGATTTCTAATACTCCTGTGAATCCTTGAAAAATTGTTTGTGACAACATAATTGTGTCGAATTTTCCGTAAATCATACCGATTATTCCGGCTAGTAATGTACCAGAGAATAATACCAATAATACGTTCATTCCCATTAATGCTGTTACGATTACTAATATATAAGGGATTACATAAACCAAGTTGTAGCTTTCTTTAACCATTGTGATAGTTGTGTCTGGTCTTCCAATGATTGCGAAAATAATTGTAGAAATTATAATTGCTGGGAAAGCAAATCTTGAGTTCATTACGAATTTTTGTTTCATTCCGATATTTTGTGTTCTTGTAGCTGCGATTGTCGTATCTGAGATTAATGACAAGTTATCTCCGGCCATTGCTCCACAAATCAAAGCTGCAAGCATTAGTGCTGGATTGATACCAACTTTTTCTGCAACACCAAAAACGATAGGTCCCAATGCTACTACTGATCCTACAGATGAACCAGTTGCAATTGACAAGAATGTAGAAATCAAGAAAATTCCTGGTACCAAGAAGTTTACAGGTACGATTGATAAACTGAAGTTTACAACAGATTCTACTGCGCCACTTGCTTTAGTAACTTGAGCGAACGCTCCAGCTAATAAGTAAATAATACACATGATAATTATGTTTTCATCGCCGCAACCTTTTACGAAATCGTCGGCTTTTTCGTTGATAGTTCCTTCAAAAATAATGAATGCTACAACAACACCAATCATTATAGAAATAGGTGAAGGGATTTGATAGAATGGCATTTCCACTCCACGAAGTGATAATACCACACCTGATAATACATAGAATAGCACGAACACTACAAGTGGAAGAAGTGCTTTTTTATTTGGTTTCATTTTTTAGCTCCTTTAATCTTTTATAATTTCCGAATTCACGTCCGTATTCCATGAACGCGTCGATATTTTCCATTTTTGTTCCTTTTGGAATTTGACAACCTGTTGACAACACATATCCACATGGAGAATCGTAACCGATGTCGATACATTCTTTTACAGATTTTTTAACATCTTCAGTATTTCCCAAATACATAACATCTACTGGAGGAACATTTCCTGTGATAACAATGTCGTTACCAAGAATTTCCTTAGCTTCTAATAAACTTTCACAGTTATCCAATGAGAAGTTACCAATTCCTGAATCTTTTAATAATGGCCACAAATCTTTTGAGTCACCACAAATATGCAAACCTGCAGAAGAACCACAGTATTTTTTAACGTCTGCAATGTTTCTCTTTAAATATGGAAGTGAAAATTCTTCGAATTGTTTCTTACGAATCAAAGTAGTACTTGAAACTGGATCGGCAAATCCCATTCCAAATCCTCTACTGCCAACTTCCTTAATGTATTCTCCGTTGTTAATAGTGATGATATCCATAATTTTATGAAGAGCATCCTTTTTCTTAACCATCCAACGAAGTAAAGTTTCAGTTCCCAAAACACTTGCCGCAACAGAAAATGGTCCAGTCATTGCAGCACCGATTGATGCAACATCACCGACTTGGTCTCTGATTTTTTCCAATGCTTCGATCAACACTGGTAGCTTTCCATCTTTTAATGGATTGATGATTTTTAATTTTTCGATATCTTCGACCTTTTTCACAACTGGTTCTTTTAATTGTGAAATACCATCTTCTGGATACCAAATTTCAGTTCCCATGGCTTCTGCCATTCCTCTTAAAGTAGTGGACACGCTGATAGAATCGTGGTAGAACCTTTTGAACAAAGCTACTTCCGTATCGGCGATTACATCAGAATTTGAATAATAATCCCAAGTCTTATATCCCAAATAGTCACTCATAGTAACGCCCATATCAGGAACAACTGGAATTCTGTCCATTTCTTCACCTTTTGAGAAGGTCTCCATTCTCTCCTTTGGAGTCATCTCATCTTTGAACATATAAATCCTCCTTTTTTGATTTTTTAAATAAATAAATTTATTGTTATAAATTGCATTATAATTTTATCATAGAAAAATTCAGTCATTTATTGAAATATTTTATAAGTGGTATTTTTTATTCATTTAAATTTAATAAAAATTTAAATAAATGAAATTTCTTATTAATAAAATTGAAATGAAACTGAATCTATTTTTTTAATAATGATTTCCTGCGTGACAAATCAAATATTAAACTACATTTAATCATAAAAATTTATCAAAATAGAGTATTAGCCTTCGTGAAGATGAAATAATGATTTATTTGATTATCCAATAAGTCATTATTATTTGGGCAATATCCAATATCAAATATGTTAAAATGAAAATGGGTGATAATATGAAAACAGTAATAGTGTCGGGCTTTTTAGGTTCAGGCAAGACAACTTTTATCAATCACATTTTGGGATTCAACAAAAATACTTTGGTATTGGAAAATGAATTCGGAGATGTGAGTATTGATTCAATGTTGATAAAAAACGACGATATAATTGAAATCAATTCGGGATGTATTTGCTGTGGATTGAAGAGCGATTTTAAGGAAATTATTCACAAAATCGACAAAGACCAATTTGAATACATCATAATTGAGCCAACTGGAGTTGCGAAATTAACGGATATATTGGAAGTTTTAAAAGACGAAGAGAATTTGCAAATCCAAAAATGCGTGACAATTGTCGATTGCGACAGTTACATTTGCTTTCACGATGATTTCGGAGAATTTTTCAATGATCAAATCAAAAATGCTGATATAATATACATAACGAACGTTGAAAATTTGGAAGAAGAAAAAATCGAAGAAGTGAAGAAGTCAATCGAACAATTTAACAAACATGCAATTATTCACAAGGAGGACTTCAGAAAGATGAATCCAGAAGATATTGTGAGTGAATTTGCTGACGACAAGAAAGAAGACAAACACGAATGTTGTTGTCACGGTCACGGTCACAAATGCTGTGGCAAACATCATCATCACGACCACGGTAAACATTCTCACGAAGATTCCAAATTTAAGACCAATGTTCAAAAGAAATTGAAATTCAATTCAAAAGATGATTTGGAAAAGTTTTTGGACTCAAAAAGTATCGTTAGAGCGAAGGGAAATGTTGAGATTGCAGATAAGAAAGTTTTTGTTAGCAAAACTTTGAGTGGATTGGAAGTATCAGATTCAATATCTGATAGCGATGATTTTGTAATAATCGAGGTGAATAATGAGTAAAGTTGGAACTTATAATTGTATTATAATGGAAACGATGCCCATCACTGATCCGGGATTATTTGAAGATGCGGATTGTTTGGTAGAACATTTCAAGGACAAGGATTATGCAAGTATTCCTATGTCTTCTACATTAGAATCAGAAGCAATGGGTGCTGTCGCTGAACTTGGTAAAGTTAGCAAGTACAAATACGATAATGTGGATGATATTGTGATTGATTTTGATTACAATCAAAAACATGTCAAAGCTTTGTTTGAAGCAATAGATAAAATGAAGGACGATAAAAGAGTTATCGTGGAGGTTGCTGGTCCATTGGTTATATTGGATAACTTGGCAAGCTCTGAGGTTGTTTTCAGATCTTTCAGAAAAAAACACGACAAAATCGTCGAGCTTTACGATGAAATCAGAAAAGCTTTGGTTGAATATATCGGAAAATTAGTCGACTGTGGAATAAAATTGATTAGTTTTTCCGACAGTTTGGCGGGTGCTGATATTATTGGACCTAAGCAAATGCAATTGTATGTGGATGAGTTTTTGATGAAGTTTTTGGAAGATATTCAAAATATCGACAAACCATTCAATTTTCACTTATGTCCAAAATCCACGATGGCTTTGATTAGTTTGGACAAGGCAGAGTTCAGACCAATTGAAAAAGACGAAGAACAAAGATACGTTGATTTCTTATTTGAAGGAGAGCACAAGATTTTCGGCGATAGATGTATGAATTTGTCAGATAAGAAATTTATGAAAATTAATGAGATAATTATTAGGAGGTAGTATGAATACACAACAAGAATATTTGGATAAAATGGCAGAAATGGTAGTAGAAATGGAAGACGAAGACATCGCTGATGTGTGCCAAGAATATATCGACAAGGGATTTGATGCTAAGCAAGGTATATTCGACGGACTTATCAAAGGTATGCAACAAGCAAGTAAGCTTTTTGATGAAGAAGAATATTTCATTACAGATATTTTGCTTTGCAGTGATGCCATGTATGCTGGTTTGGACGTTTTACAAAAATACGTAGAAATGAACGACGACGATATTCTTGGAGTTGGAGTAATCGGAGTTGTTGAAGGGGATACTCACGATATCGGCAAAAACTTGGTTAAATTGATGATGCAAACTGCAGGATTTAAGATGATCGATTTGGGTCGTGATGTTAAATTGCAAAACTTCATCGATGCAGCAGTTGAAAACAACGCTGATTTGATTTGTATGTCAACTTTGATGACAACTACTATGGACAACATGGGTAAAGTTATCGAAATGTTAAAAGAACAAGGACTTAGAGATAGATTCAAAGTTATGATCGGTGGAGGTCCTATCTCTCAATCATTCGCAGATAAAATCGGTGCAGATTCTTACACTGAAAATGCCGTTGAAGCTGTAGAAGCTGCTAAAAAATTAGTTGGTAAAGATAAGTAGGATAGAGATGATTAACGAAAAAGATAGATTAAAAAATGCGTTAAATCATATTTTCATCGATAGAATTCCTGTGATTTGTCCGGGTGGAATGATGAATATGATATCCAAGGAGCTAATGGAATTGAAAGATATTTACCTTCCGGAAGCTCACTTGGATTCTAGGAAAATGGCTGATTTGGCGAAAGCTATCTACGACGAAAAAATTTTCGAAAATATTGGAGTTCCATTCTGCATGACGATTGAAGCTGAAGATATGGGTTCAGTTGTCGATTTTGGAAATGAAATTTACGAACCACATGTTATCGAATACGCATTCGATAATATCAAGGATTGGGAAAAAATCAAAGATTTCAAGAAAGAAGATTCCAGAAGTGATATTGTGATTGAGGCTATTAAAATCTTGAAGGACGAAGAAAAAAACGCCCCAATTATTGGAAATATCACAGGCCCTGTAAGCACTGCATCATCAATAATGGATTCTGTAAAATACTACAAGGCTCTTAGAAAAGACCCACAAAGAGTTCACGAATTTATGGATTACGTTACAGATCATTTAATAGAATTTGCCAATAGACAAATCGACGCAGGAGCAGATGTGATCGCAGTTTCAGATCCTTCTGGTACTGGCGAAATAATGGGACCAAAATTTTTCAAAGAATTCACCGTGCAATATTTGAATAAGTTTTTGGATGGAATCAAAGACGTTCCTAAAATTGTTCACATATGTGGAAGAATGACTCCTGTACTTGATTTGTGCAACGACATTCACTCTGATTGCTTGAGCTTCGATTCAATCGTTTCATTGAAAGATGCGAAGAAAGTATTGAAGCATCACGTGTTGATGGGCAATGTGTCGACTTATGCGCTTGAATACTCAGACAGTGAAAAAATCCAAAAATTGGCAAAAATATCGGTAAACAACGGATCAAATATTCTATCTCCAGCTTGTGGAATAGGTATGAGATCGCCACTTGAAAATTTGAAATCAATAATAACAGCATCTAAGAATTACGATTATGAAGATAAGAATAAATAATTTAAACAGAACAATTGAATTAGAAGACGACAAGAACTACAATTTGATGAATGCTTTGCTTGAAAACGACGTCTACATCGATAACTCATGCAATGGTAAGCTAACTTGTGGTAAGTGCAAGATTAAAATCATAGAAGGAAATGTCAACGAAATCACTGATACCGAAAAAAGACTTCTTAAAAAAGAAGAAATCGAAAACGGAATTAGGCTTTCTTGTGCAGTTACAATGAATGGCGATGTCATCGTGGAAACTTTGAGCGAAAATAGCTCCATAGATGTACTTGATTCAGGAGAAATGCCAGAGTTTGAAAAACAATACAGGGACGGCTACGGGATTTGTGTGGACATCGGTACTACAACTGTGTGCATGAACTTGGTAGATTTGAAAACTGGAGATATCATTGCGAAAAACTCTGCACTTAATGCGCAAACAAAGTACGGCTTGGATGTGCTTACGAGAATTACGTTTGAGTTTGAAAATGAAAATGCAGCGAAAATTCTTCAACACAGCATTGTAAGTTCTATGAATAAATTGATAGACAAGATGATTGTCGAATCAAAAATCGAAAGAAAAGATATAAAAGAAGTGGACATTGCGGCTAACACTACAATGGTTCACATGCTTTTGGGAGTGGATGCAAGAAGCTTGGGGAAATTCCCTTACAAACCACTGTTCACTGAAGCAAAGAGTTTGATGTGCGAGGATATTGGACTGAATTTGGACGCAAAGTTGTACACTTTGCCGAATGTTTCAGCGTATATCGGAGCAGACATCGTTGCTGGTGCTTATGTTACGGATATGAGAAACAGAGAAAACACACTGTTTATAGATATCGGTACAAACGGCGAAATAGTTTTGAAGACTAATGACAAATTGTATTGTTGCTCTTGTGCAGCTGGTCCTGCACTTGAAGGTATGAATATAAAATGCGGAATGAGAGCAGAACGAGGAGCCATTGAAGATGTTGTAATTGATGGGTCAAACGTCAAATTACAAACTATCGGCGACAAACCTCCAAAAGGGATTTGTGGTAGTGGTATTCTTTCTGTAATCAGTGAAATTGTTAGAAATAAAATCGTCAACAAAAGAGGAAGGATAATCGACCCAAACTCTGTCGATGATTTTAGAAAAGATTTGGTAAGAATTGTGGATGATAAAAGAGAGTTCATGATGACTGATGAACTTGTTATCACGCAATCTGACATCAGACAAGTGCAACTTGCAAAAGGAGCGATACTTTCTGGTTTTATAAAACTTTTGGATGAAGAGGGATTGGATATTTCTGATTTGAACGAATGTATTGTAGCAGGTCAATTTGGAAGTCATTTGAAACCATCGTCAATCGTAGGTGTGGGAATTCTACCTTACGAAATTGAATCCAAAATAAGTTATGTAGGTAATTCATCTTTAATAGGAGCGTACATGTGTTTAATGAATGATAAAATAAAAGAAGAAATGTCCACTCTTGCTGAAGATATGAATTATATAGAATTATCAATGACAAAGGACTATGAAAAAATATTCGCTAAAGCGATGGAATTTCCAAAGGAGAGATGATTATGAAGAAAAAATTATTGGTATTGATGATGCTTGTGTTCTCATTGACAGCTTGTAACGCTGACAAAGATAAGGCCCAAGAACCACAAAAAACAGAACAAACACAAGAACAAGCAAAAACAGATGAAAACAAAACAGAAGAAAAAGCATCTGAGAGTGAAGCTACTAAGGTTTCAATCGTTGTAATGGATGAAGTAAACAACAAAGAAATCTTAAAAGAAGATGCAGAAATCAAAAAAGATGAAAACTTACAATCTTACCTTGAAAAAAATCACAAAGCAGTTTTTGAAAAAGGTATGATGACTGAATTAGAAGGCGTAAAACAAGATCCAGCTAAGAAACAATACTGGATGTACTATGTTAACGACAAAATGGCAGAAGTAGGAATCGGCGATTACAAAGTTAACGAAAACGACAAGATAGAATTCAAATTTCAAGAAATGAAATAATGAAAACTAGTGATTTGACTAGAATTGCAATATTATCAGCAGTATGCATCCTGACAAGAATATATTTGAATATAATTCCGAATGTAAAAATCTTGTCGGATGTCATACTGATACTTGCAATTGAAAAAAACCTAAAAGAGTCACTATTTGTTAATGCAGTCACGATGGTAGTCACAAGTTTTGTGCTTGGGTTTGGAATATGGGTTTTGTTCCAAGTGGTGGACTTTTTCATCTTGGCTGTATTTAACTATGCAATTTTTAATGTTTTTAAATTGAAAAAAACATTGGTAACGAAAACTATCGCATTGTCTGTGTCGGGATTTTTGTATGGACTTATAATTACTTTGATGGAATGCATGACTGTTATGGGAATGAATGTATTCATTGCAAGATACATGACATCAATTCCGTTCGACATTAACCACATGATTGGAAATGCGGTTATATACATTTTTCTGATATACAAGTTGGAAGATTATATTACCGGCAAGAAAAAAATCATGAATTAAAACTAGATAAATATTTATTAAATTTAAAATTATATACAAGATTAAATATATGTGATATAATTACATCAAATTGATAATGGAGGGATGAATTATGAATTTAAGAAAAAAATTAGTAGCTGGATTTTTATGTCTAGCAATAGTAGGATTAGCTGGCTGTTCACAAAAAGCAGACGATAAAAAAGAAGAAACAAACAATACTCAAACAACTGAACAAGCTAAAGATGATTCTAAGAAGGAAGAAAACAAAGAAGAAAAGAAAGCAGATGACGAAGTAAATGGCGTTTCTTTGAAAAACCCAATCAAAGTAGACAAAGAAGCTAAGAAAATTACAGTTTTATCTTCTGTAAATGGTAAATATTTTACTGAAGCAACTAGACACGCATCTGTAAACACTGACGGAAGTAACGGAGCAAAATCAGTTCTTACTGCATATGCTACTCCAGAAGATTTCTACAATGCATTAATCGAAATCGGTGCAAAACCTGGTGAAAATATGAACCCAGACAATGCTACAACAACTCACGTTGAAGGATCAAAAATTGGCGCAACTGTAACTTGGGAAGGCGCAGGAAAAGATTATGATATCAACGAAGTAATCAAAGATAGCAATGGAAAGAAAATTGATTTTAGATTTGGTGGAAACTTAGAAAGAGCAAAAACTAAAAAAACAGGTTGCTTAACTTGCTTGGATTCTTGTCCAGTAGGAATTATTTCTAACACAACTTACACTTATGGTGCTGTAGAAAAGAGAAACGAAGTTAAATTTACTGGTAATCCAGACGTTCTTCCAGAAGACGGAACTTATGTAGCAGTAACTTACACTCTTGAAGATTAATAGAGGTATCAAGTGAAAAAGTTAAGGGCGATATTTTATTATTTAACTACGGGCGTAGCCATCGGGGTTTTATGTTGTCTACTATTACTATTCAACGTAAACTACGAAATGATGGTTAGTCAGCAGCTAGTAATGTTTATCTTTACGGCTTTTGGACTGATACTAGGAATTGCTTATACAAATATCAACAGATATGTATTCTTCGCTTTGGAAGTAGCGATAGCTTTAATTGCACTTATAGGTGGGAAAACTCAAAGTCTTATCTACATTGTAAAAGAATTTGTGATGTATCATGGACCAGTTAAGAATATTTTACTTCCTACAATTATAGTTGTCGTTGTGATTAACTTAATCAACCTTTATATAGTTCTTACTCAAAAGAAATATCAAAAATTCTACACTAGAGAAGAACGTAAAGCAATGAAGGAAGAAGAAGTTAAACTTAGCGATTTAAGAGAAGAAAAAACACCAGAAGAAATAGCTGAACTTAAACACAAGAGAAAAATCCAAAGAATTATCGCTTTGGTAATCATTGGAGTTTTATTGGGATTGTATTTCTTCGTACCTTCAATTAAAGCAAAAACAAATGAAGCTTTCTCTACGATTTCAAAATTAGACACTGATGTAGTAGTAGCATATTTGAGATCTTACGGAAAACAAGCAGCGGTTGTATCATTTATATTAATGGTTCTTCAATCAATTGCTGCCCCTATTCCAGCATTCTTGATTACTTTATCAAATGCTGCAATATTTGGATGGGTTAAGGGAGCTATGCTTTCTTGGTCATCGGCGATGGCAGGAGCTGCACTTTGCTTCTTCTTAGCAAGAGCTTTGGGAAGAGATGCTGTCGAAAGACTTACAAGCAAAGGTGCGATGGAAAGTGTTGACGTATTCTTCGAAAGATACGGAAAATATGCAATATTAATTTGTAGACTTTTACCATTCGTTTCATTCGACTTTGTAAGTTATGGAGCAGGTCTTACTAACATGGGATTCTGGCCATTCTTCATCGCGACTGGAATTGGTCAATTACCTGCAACAATTGTTTATTCATATGTTGGAGGAACATTGACTGGTGGAGCACAAAAACTTTTCTTGGGACTTTTGACATTGTTCGCATTATCAATCATGATTGGTATAGCTAAGAAAGTTTACAACGATAAACAAAAGAAAAAAGGCGGAAAAGTAGTAGAATAAAATTACAATCATAGGTCATTGATTTGGCCTATGATTTTTTTTGAAAAAATTTATCCTATGTGTAAAAATTTTACGCTTTATTTTGATAATGGAATAAATAAATTTGACAATAAAACTTTTTAGAATTAAAATTTAATTATGAAATCATTTTCTATAAAGATATAGAAATACATAGGAGGATATTTTGAATAAGAAATTTAAGGACGTCATTATCGTAGGATTTGCATTATTTGCAATATTCTTTGGCGCAGGAAATCTGATTTTTCCACCTTATTTGGGTGTGCTTTCGGGAACTGAGTACAAAAAGGCAATGCTAGGATTTTTATTGACAGACCCTGTGCTACCGATACTTGGGGTAATTATCACAGCTAAACTTGGTGGGGGAGCTGAAGATCTCGGAAGAAGAGTTGGAAATAAATTTGCTAAGATTCTTGGAACCGTTACCATATTGACTATTGGACCGCTTTTTGCAATTCCTAGAACTGCAGCGACAACTCACGAAGTTTTTGTGTCTAAAGTTTTTCCAGGAACTCCAGAATGGGTAACTGCGTTAATATTTTTCGCATTGACGGCGATTTTTGTGTTTAACGAAACGGGAGTTATCGACAAAATCGGTAAATATTTGACGCCTGGATTGGTAATTATTTTATTAGTTATTATCGGAAAATGCATCGTGGATCCTATAGGCGTTATGAATATCGCTACAGAAAATCAAATATTCTTGAAGGGATTTGCGGAAGGATATCAAACTATGGATGCTCTGGGAGCAGCACTAATGACGGGGATTGTAGTTTCTGATTTGAAAAGAAAAGGATATGTCAACGACGAAGAAAGACTAAAGCTTGTCAAATGGGTTGGGCTTGTGGCATTTGTTTTGTTGGCGATTATTTACGGTGGATTGATTTATGTTGGAGCGACTGCATCCAAGATTTACACTGTTCAAAACACAAGAGTAGACATACTACTTGGAACTGTTCAAAATATTTTAGGTTCAGCCGGCAAAATTGCGATAGGAATTGCAGTGTCATTGGCATGTTTGACTACATCAGTTGGTCTAAGTGCGATTGCTGGAGATTTCTTCTCAAATATCACTAAAGATAAATTGGGATACAAACCAATTGTTTTGGCAACGGTTGTGATTTCTGGTGTGCTTTCACTTGTTGGAGTTGAAGCGCTTATAAAAGCAGCAGTTCCAATTTTATCTACAGTTTATCCTATAATTATGGTACTTATATTTTTAGGAATTTTCGAAAAACATATAAAATACGATTTGATATACACAGGAGCGGTACTTGCGACATTTGTCGTGAGTTTCGTGGAGGTTTTGAATCAAAATTTCAAAATTTTACAAGGTTTTACAGATGTAATCAAAACTCTTCCTCTAAGTTCTGTTGGATTTGAATGGTTGCTACCTGCGATCGTTACAGGTGCAGTGTTTGGAGTAATTGCGTATATCCAAGATAAAAAGAAATTAGCATAGACGAAATTAATTCAGCATAAAGATGTTCTTTGTGCTGATTTTTTTGACAAATTTGTAGAATTTAGAGATTTTATAATTAATTTTGCGATTTGTTTACAAATTTTTTACACAGTAATGATTGATTAATTATATAATATAGATAGAAATAAAATTTATGGAGGATCTTATGGAAAACCTTATAGAGGTCAGAGGTCTTGTGAAAAAATACAAGGAACTCACTGCGGTCGATAATTTGGATTTGGACGTGAAAAAAGGAGAAATTCTGGGATTGCTTGGTCCAAACGGTAGTGGTAAATCCACGACTATCAATTGCATATTGTCGCTTTTGAAAAAAGATTCTGGAAGTGTGAAGATTTTCGGAAAAGAAATGTCTGCTGATGCTTATGATATCAAAAAAAGAATCGGCGTGGTATTTCAAGATGTGGCAGTGTATGATGAGTTGACTGTTTACGAAAACATCGACTACTTCTGTGGATTGTACATACAAGACAAATCTGAAAGAAATAAGCTTGTGAAAAGAGCGTTGGATTTGGTAAGTCTGAATGATTTTGTGAAGTTTAAGCCGAAAAAATTATCGGGAGGTTTACTAAGAAGACTGAACATAGCATGTGGAATTGCGCACAAACCTGAGATAATTATCCTAGATGAGCCGACAGTTGCTGTCGATCCACAATCTAGAAATAGAATTTTGGAAGGAATAAAAAAATTAAATGAAGATGGCTCAACGATAATTTACACATCACATTATATGGACGAAGTGGATTTCTTATGTGATGACATTGTGATTATTGACAAGGGCAAAGTTATCGCAAAAGGATCATCGGAACAACTCAAGAACATGATAGAAATGAATGAGAAGATAAGCTTCACAGCGAAAGAATTAAATGAAGATGTGATAGCTCAAATCAAATCTCTTCCTCATTTGATGAACTTTGAAAACAAGGACGACAATTTTAAGCTGAATTTTTCTCATGGAGATGGATATTTGATGAAACTTATCAAACTTTTGGATGAAAATAACATTCAGTACAGTTCTTTGAATGTCGAAAAGCCAAGTCTTAACGATGTTTTCTTGGAATTGACGGGCAAAGATTTGAGGGATTGATATGTTTTTACATTCATTTAAAAATACTTTTAAGTTACTTTTGAGACAAAAAGCGATGCTTTTCTGGGCGTTGTTGTTTCCGATTGTTTTGGGGATTTTCTTCAAACTCGCATTTGGAAATATCACAGAAAACAGCAAATTCAAAACTATTGATGTAGCAGTCAATGAAACTTTGATGCAAGATGATAATTTCAAAAACTTCATGAATGAGATGGAGGATGAAAAATATTTCAAGGTTGTGGAATCAAAAAACGAAGATATATTGAATACTAACGAAGATGTAAAAGCCTACATTGATTCAATGGATAAAATCTACACGAAAAAATCGGGAATTTCTGAGACAATCGTCGAAACTATTATGAATTCATATTCTCAAAAAGTATCCATGATAACTAAGATTATGCAGAAAAACCCTACGGCTGATATTGGGAAAATCTTAAATGTAGACGATCACATCAAAGACATTTCAAGAAAAAACATGGATCCTGTGAATGTGTTTTTCTACACGCTTTTGGGGATGACTACAATTTACGGATATATGTGGGGGCTTTTCGTTAGCTTCCAATACGAAGCGAACTTGTCTACAAATGCGAAGCGTAACGCAGTTTCTCCAACCAAAAAAAGCGTCATGCTTTCTGCATCAGTGCTAGTAAGCTGGATAATCAATTTTGCAATCACAGTTTTATTTATCGCGTATTTAAAATACGCACTTGGAGTTGGATTCGGAGATAGGATTGGAGCATTGATTGGACTTGCAAGTATTTCATCTCTTTGTGGAGTTACGTTTGGAATATTAATTGGAGTGTCCAACAAAGCAAGTCTTGATACAAAAATCGGAATGGGAATTGCAATAACTATGTTGATGTCGTTTTTGGCGGGAATGATGGTTCCAGAAATAAAAGTAATCATCGCAGAAAAGCTTCCAGTTATCAACAAAATCAATCCTGTTGCAGTCGTTACAGATGCGGTGTATTCGTTGTATTATTACGATTCAATGGCACGATTTAACAAAGACGTTATTAATCTTTTGATAATTACGGTTGTATTTGTCGTAGCGTCACTATTTTTCATGAGAGGTAAAGAGTATGAGAGTCTTTAAAAATTATTTTAAAATCACATGGGCACACAAAACTCCTATACTTTTGTACACGATAATTTTCTTCGTGTTGATGAGCTTTGCTATGAAGAATACTACACAAACTTCGTACAAACCAGTTGATGTAAATATATATGTGCAAGACAAAGCGAATACTAAACTGTCCAAATCTTTGTACGATTATTTGGACAAGAACGCCAAGATAAAAACAATGGACGAAAAAATCGTAGATGACAAACTTTTCTACGATATTATCAACGCGGCTGTAATTATCCCGGAAGATTTCGATAAAACGAGGGAAGTTTTGTACAAAGTCGCTCCGAATAATGCTTATGCGATGGATATCAAAGAAAAGATCAATATTTATCTAAGCCAAGTTAGTTCCTACGAAAAAAGTGGATTTACTGAAGATGAAGCTATAAAAAATGCGAATGATGATTTGGACAAAAAAATTGATGTCAGCATTAAAGAGGGAAGTGTAAATTCTAAAAAAGATAAATCCAAATTCTACTTTAACTTTTTAAATTACTTACTACTTGCGCAAGTGATATTAGTCGTTTCGAATATTGCTTTGGTCTACAAAAAACAGCCAATTCTTATGAGAAACAACGTGTCACCATGTCCAAGAACTAGGATTAATATGGAGTTGATGCTTGGTCACATAGTCACAGGACTTGTATTTTGGTTAATTTACATGATACTATTCTGCGTTTTGTACAAATACGATTTTACGAAGACTCACATCAATCTTATGATGCTTAATTCGTTTGTATTTACTATATCTGTGGTGTCGATGGCAGTGATGATATCAAGTGTAATTAAAAATTCTAACACAGTTCAAGGAGTAATGAACATCGTCTCACTTGGTTCGTCGTTTTTGTGTGGGGCGTTTGTTCCGCAAGAATTACTAGGGAAAACTGCTTTAACTATAGGTAGAATTTTCCCAGGATTTTACTACATTAGTAACAACGAAATTTTGGCAGAAAATCCAGAAATCTCGAAAATTCTTCCTAATCTTTTTATAATATTAGGATTTAGCGTAGTATTTATAGTGATTTCTGTTTTGGCAAAACCAAAAGGTAACGATAATATCAACAAATAAAAATAAGGCTATGAGTTGTGTGCTCATAGCCTTTACTTTTGAGAAAAATTATTTTGTAATTAAATATACTAGTACTGATGCGATTGTAGTCGTCAAACCTACGGCTGCTTCGTAAGGAATGATTTTTAATCTGTCAGCGATAGACATTTTGACAGATCCACCAGTTGCGTGGAAGAATGATCCGTGAGGAAGTGAGTCGATAACTGTCGCACCTGCATGAACCATAGCACCAGCATTTAGTGCAGTTACATTTGCATCGATCAATGATTTGGCGAATGTTTGTGAAGCTATTGTACTTCCTGCAGTTGTACTTGCTGTTGCACCACCCATTAAAATACCTGCTACTGGAGCAAGAATGAATGCTGGTAAATTAAATGCAGTAATCAAATTAATCATATCTGTTTGTAGTGTTGAATTTTTGATAATTCCTGCGATTGTTCCCGTACCGATTAAAAGCGCGCAAACGCCGATTATTTTTGAGAAACCGTAGTTGACATATTCTTTGGTGTTCTTAGTTTCTTTTGTAGCCAATAAGCACACGAATCCTCCCAATGGAAGTGCAATCAACGGGTCGATTGTGATTTTCGCGATTGGTCTAAGTGCCAATAAAACAATTACAGTAACAGGCCCTATAATTGATGCGAAGAAACTTGGCAAGTTTGTTCTTTCAGAAGATTCCAAATCACTTGAATCTATGACATCAGTTTTTCTTTTTGCCAAAGCCATTGCGATAATAATCGTAACGATTAATGCACAAATTGCTGGAATGATATTCACATACATCAAAGATGTAAGATTTAATTTGAAGCCTTCAGCAGTTGCAATAGTGTTTGGGTTAGGGCTGATTACATTACCCGCTTTTCCTCCACCAATCATAGCCAATAAAATGCTTGATTTGGAAAGATTTGATTTCTTACCAACAGCAAGTGCGATTGGCGCACAAGTGATAACTGAAATGTCTATGAAAACTCCGACAGCACAGATAATCATCGTAGAAATCGCGATAGCAATCAAAGCTTTTTGTTCGCCTAATTTTTTGATAATCGTGTCGGCGATTTTTTCTGCGGCGCCCGTTTTAACCAAACAGCCCGCCAAAATACCACTTGTCATAATTCTTAGAACTGAACTCATCATTGATTCAGAACCTTTTACCATGGCAGATACTGTTCCCACAAGTCCGCCTCCACCGATAAGTCCACCAACCAAAGCGCCTATGATAAGTGCGTAAGTTGCGTGGAAGTTTTTAATGATTAGAAAAATTGATAACGCTAAGCCGATCAATGCTCCAATCGTTGAAAATGTTACGTTGTCCATACTACCTCCATAAATTTATTAATTTCATTACTTGGTCAACACTTCTGTACAAGTTTTCTTCTGAAACTTTTTTGTCCATAGCTTCATTTGTGCTCATACATTTATTTAAAATAGGGAAGAATGCATCGATTCCTCTATCGTTAACTGAGACTGCATCGTTATCGCAAACGCCACAAAAAGCGATGACTTTTTTATTGTATTTTTTCGCTGCATTAGCAATTCCTACTGGAGTTTTTCCCATAGATGTTTGGAAATCCATCTTGCCTTCACCGGTGATAATCAAATCGGAATTTTTGATTAACTCATCTGCGCCAAGCATTTCTAGAATGATTTCAATCCCTGGTTTCAATTCTGCATTCAAATAATTTTTTAAAGCGTAACCTAAACCACCAGCAGCACCTGCTCCTTCAATCGTATCATTTGCATCTGGAATAACTTTTTTTGTAACTTCGTGATATTTGCCAAGAAGTTTATCCAATTCTTCAACTTGTTTTGGACTTGCACCTTTTTGTGGGGCAAATACCCTTGCCGAACCGCGTTCTCCACACAATGGATTGTCCACATCACAAGCTATTTGGAATGTACATTCTTTAAGTCTTGCATCGAAATTATCCAAATCAATTGTTTCCAAATCGATAATTCCGATTGGACCGTTTGAGATTTCGATTCCGTCTTCGTCAAAAAATCGTGCTCCCAAACTTCGAAGCATTCCCATGCCACCATCTGTAGTTGCAGATCCGCCGATTCCAATGATAAATTCTCTGATATTTTTATCCAAAGCGTCCTTTATCATATCTCCAACTCCAAATGTCGTAGCATTCATTGGATCCAAATTGTCCTTTATAAGCGTAAGTCCGCTGGATTCACTCATTTCCATAATTGCAAGTTTATCATCAACGATTAAATATCTAGCTGTGTGATGTTCCATCAAAGGATTATGTACATCGACTTCAACTATTTTAGCGTTTTTAATATCCTTTAATGAATCAATAGTTCCTTCTCCACCATCAGCAACAGGTTTTACTATCACCTTGTTTGAAGGATCTTGTTCACAAGCTTTTTTGATGATTTCTCCTGCTTCCAAAGAACTCAAACTGCCTTTAAAAGAGTCTATCAATACTAATATATTCATAACAACCTCCTACCTCAATTTTATAACAAACGATTGCACAAATGTATGTTTTATGTAATAATAATGTTAAATGAACAAATAAATTTATTATTATGGAGAACAAATGAGAATTTCTGATCACACTGCAAAAATGATAGTTGAAAAATTAAAAGATGTAATTGATTACGATTTGAACTTTTTCGACCAAGAAGGATATATTATTTATTCTACAAATTCAAATAGAATTGGCACTTATCACGAAGCTGCGAAGGAATGCGTAAAGCAAAACAAAACGATTTTTGTCGATAATGAGAAAGAATATGTCGGAGCAAAAAAGGGCATTAATATCCCAGTTACAATCGACGGAGAAATCATAGCCGTTATCGGAATTACTGGAAACAAAGACGAAGTTATGAAATACGGTAACATCATCAAAAAAATGACCGAAATACTAGTCAAAGAACAACTCGTTGAGAAAAACAAACTCAAGAAAAAGGACATGAACAAGTATTTGTTTGAGAGTTTGATAAATGAGTTGGACGATTACGGATTGTATAGATATTTGGAAAGTGAAGACGAAAAATACGTAATAGTCGGCAAAAATTCCGAAAGCAGATTTTTGTTGAAAGATTCCGATCAAATTTATAAAATCTTGGAAAACAATTTGTCTAATAATTTCGTCTACAGCGTGTTTTATGGAGAAATTGTAATTCTTGCCAATAACGTAGACAAGATTATCATAAAGAAAAAACTTGATAAAATTAGAAACCAAATTCACGATGCCATAGATAGTAGGGTGTATTTTGGAATTAGCGGTTCATTCAAAATGATTAACCAATTTAAGAAAAATTACGATAATTGCATGGTTGCATTGGATTGGTTGGATAATTTGCAAAGAAAAGACTGCGTTGTGGATTATTCCACGTTGGATTTGGGAATTTTGCTTGGAAGTATCAAAAAAGATAGAATCAAAAAATTTAAAGAAGTCGTGTTGAAAGATATTTCCGACGAAGATTACAATATTTACAAAGATTTGATAAAAATTTATGCGACAAATAATCAAAGCATAACAAAATGTGCGGAGGATTTGTTCGTACACAAAAACACCGTTCAGTACAGGCTGAATAAACTCAGGGATATTACAGGACTTGACCCTAGAAATGTAGAAGATTTTATCAGGTTGTATTTGGCTTTTATATTGAATTAGAAAATTATTATTGGCACATTTCATTGAAACAATGAAGTGCAAGCCATCTATGTTTTACAGAGACAATAAAACACAAAAAATCGTAAACCACTCATCTGTCTACAAATATTGCTAAAGGTAGCTTCAAGATATACGAAAATAGACAAACCGATATGAACGAATATCTAGACTACGCAAATAAATAAATTCTAAGCTTGTGAATCTAAAATTGTGAACTCGCCTTCGGCTCAGACAGCACAATTTTTTTACGATTCACTTCGCTTGAATTTATACTTATTTTCTCCGTATGATATTCTAACCGTATCGGTTTGTCTATTTTTATTTCATATATTTACATATTGCTTGACATCAAGATTTTAAAGGTACAATAAAACACAAAAACTCGTAAACCGCTCATCTGTCTACAAAAATTGAAAAATTCATCGCTCATGAAACTGAAATCGAAAGCCTCGCTGACGCTCAGACAGTGCGATTTTTTAACATTTCATTTCGCTTGAATTTAGAATAATTTTTTCCTAATGATTCGCTTGTTTACGATGTTTTTGGTTTGTTTCAATTTATTATTGTCAAAGCTTATACTCTACTTATTTCAGTTAATTCTAAGTCGAATAAATAACGCCTCTTTTAACTTGGTCGTAGTTTGCGGTTATTTCTGCTGAAATCAAGATTATTTGTGAAGATAAGTTAATCCACACAAAAAGTGCGAATACGCCTACCAATGGACCGTAGGTCAAGGACATATTCGAAATGTTGGAAACGTAGAACGAATACAACAATGTAATTAAAAGCCATCCGATGGTTGCGATAGTTCCTCCTAGCATTGCGGATTTCCATTTGATACTTCTTGTAGAATCGAAATCTGGTGCGAATTTGTATAGTAATGTGAATCCAAAAATCATGGATACGATAGGGATTAAATATCTGAAAAATTGTGCGAAGTAAGGTATTCGTATTTTCATATATTGCTCAATTAGATTTAAAATCAAACCACCAAATGCGATAAATACCAATGTCACCATCAACAATAAAAGTAGTACCACGGTGAACAGAATGCTTTTGAGTTGTGTTTTCAAAAATCCGTTTTCGCTTCTCACATCAAATGCTTTGTTCATAGCTTTGATTAAAGATTTCAAAGCTTTAGAACTAGACCACAACGCCACCAACAAAGAGATGGAAAGTACAGATGAGGATCTGTTACTTATAATCGTGTTGATTAATGTCATTAGTATATTTCTCGTTTCAGAGGGAATTACTTCCATCCATTTGAAAATCAAATCAAGTTTACTAGCAGCAACCATCAATACAATATTCAATAAAACTATTAGAAATGGCACCAAGCTCATTATAAAATGATAGGTTGTCTGTGCGCTTAATAATGGGATTTGGTCTTCTTTTATTGATTGCAATAATTTTTTGAAGAACAAATTCTTTTTTTCTTTTTTCTGTTTTTTCATCATCTACCTCAAATATTCATCAAACCAATCGCAGATTTCTTTTAATCTTCTGATTCTGTTTTTAGGTTTTCCAGAACGTGAAAGTTCGTGGTTTTCTCCGTAAAACATCACAAACCTTGTTTGTGTGTTGTTAAGTTTCAAAGCTTGAAACATTTGCATTCCTTCAGACACCGGACATCTGTAATCTTTTGTGGAATGAATAAAAAGAGTTGGAGTGTGTGCATTTTTTGCGTATTTTAGCGGAGATTTGTCCCACAATTTATCATAATCATCTAACACTGTTTCAGTGTGGTTTTGATCCGTTCCAAAATAATATCCAATATCCGAAATCAAACTGAAAGAAATCCAATTTGAAATCGAGCGTTGACTTACAAAACAATCGAATCTGTTAGTGTGAGTCATCATCCAATTTGCCATGAATCCTCCGTAAGATCCTCCGGTGTAGCCAAGTTTGTCGATAGGGTATTTGTCCATAACAATATCTGTGAATTTCATCAAATCTGAATAATCTACATCTCCGTATTTTCCTCTTATATCCATAAATTCATTTCCATATCCGTCACTTCCACGTGGATTTGTATAGAAAACGAAGTATCCTTTAGAAGACAGTAATTCCATTTCATGGAACAATACTTCACCGAAAACAGTTTTTGGACCGCCGTGTACGGACAAAACGCCTGGATATTTTTTATTTTTATCGTAATCTTTTGGGTAAATTACCCAGCCTGTGAATGAATTACCATCATTTTCAAACGTAAACTTGTCTTTTTTGCTTATATGATATTCGTCATTATTCAAATGAGTTAGTTGTTCTCCATTTAATTTGTAAACTTCTTGTCCGTGATTTTCAGATATCAAAACGTAGTACACATCATCGTTTTTCACAGAAATCATATTGATAGAATTGTTCGTGGAGAAAATCTTATCGAAGTTGTGATTCTTATCCATTCTCAAAATCGCACTGCCATATCCATCCAAAATCACAAAATACATGTAGTCGTCAGTCTTTTCGATTTGACTACCTGAAGAATATTTCAAATCACAACCGATAGAATTATACAAACAATAGTGATCTTTGTTTAGTTTAATCGCTTTGTTGCCTGCAACTTTGTAGATTTCACAGTCTTGGTTCAGTCCGTGTTCTTTTCCATCTGTAGCGAGAATTACGATATCGTCGTTGAAATATTTCACAGACATTATCATGAAACCTTGTAAAATCACGGACTCTTTTCCGGATTTCAAATCGTATTCAACTAAATCATCTTCGATTTTCATAACATTTTCGTAAGAATTTCTCGCGAAAACAAGTTTTGATTTGTCATCATTGATGTCGACAGATGAAATATTTGAAAATTCGTCTGTCAGAATATCCATTTTGTCGATGCTTGGAAAATATCTTGCAAGTCTAGTTCTTTTTTTGTCGGTAAATCCAACTGCATTTTCAAAATAGGGAAGTTCTGTCAAAACTTCGACATCTTCGTTTTTTTCTTCTTCTGTGATTTTATTCATCTCATGATGTCTATCGAATTCGTATTTTAGGATAAAAGAATCTTCCAATTCGAAAATAATTTCACAGTTTTTTAAATCGATGTCGAACTCTTTTACAGCTTCTCCACCATTAACAGGAAGTCTGTAAAAAGACGTCGTGTCAGAAT
Organism: Finegoldia magna ATCC 53516; assembly: GCF_000159695.1. Classification (NCBI taxonomy): domain Bacteria; kingdom Bacillati; phylum Bacillota; class Tissierellia; order Tissierellales; family Peptoniphilaceae; genus Finegoldia; species Finegoldia magna. The sequence goes on along the minus strand of NZ_CM000955.1, from coordinate 917,672 downwards.
CTTCTTCTTTTTCAGAATTTCTAACAATCAATAAATCTCCATCACTCAATTCAAAAAATGAAGAGTCTTTGTCGGAACTCGTGAAGTTTTTATTGTCTCCGATTTTGTGAATATTTGAATCGTATTTGTTATCTTTTATATTAGCTGTGGTCGTAACACAGAAAATATCGTCTGAATTTTTTAAAGCTTTTAACTTTGAAATAAATGTAAAGTCTTTAAATGAATCGTAATCGAAATATTTCATATAACTCTCCTTCATTTATATATTAAGATAATTATAGCATAACAGGCTGCGACGATATACTTTAGGAAAAGTAATACATTGAAAATGAATTGAATTTTAATGTAAGTATTTTGAAAGTTCGATTATATTTATTAACTGAGTGTTAAATAAATTTATCGAATATACATTTCAAATAAGTTATACAAATTTTTTCCACAAAATTTGACGATAATTTGTGGAAAAAATTTGGCTTATTTCAAGATATCCACAAAGTTATCCACATTATCCACATTTATCCACAAAAACTTACCAACAATTTGGGATAAAATATCGTGAATAATTTTTGAATATCAATTGAATAATTTATAGTTTTTTTATGGTATTATATATGAGAGGTGAAAACGAATGAAATTGGACGAAGATTTTTCAGATATAAAACAAAGAATTATGATGAATTTGAAGACAAGAAACCTGTATTTTAAGACGTTTAGTGAATGTGAGAAACTTTTGAATATTGATTTGATGCAGTTACAAAAAAAAGGTGCATTTCCTACAGAAGAATTGTACAAATCAGAACTTCGAAAGGTGAACAACTACATCGAAGATTTTTCTAATGTGAGTATAGCGAATAAATTAATAGAATTTGTGTATTACTTTTTGTTGATAACTTCTGTTGGACTTGCTACCAATCTAATCAGAAATTTCTTAGGATTGGAATTTAAACAAATTTCAGTGTCTGCAGTTATACTTTATTTGACGATGTTTGCAGCTGTAATTGCAACTCCGATTATAATTTCCAGAAAAGAAAAGAGATTTCATGACAGTAAATTCAGATACATTTTGATTGCTATATCAGCGATTGGAATTGTTTTGTTTTCATATTTTTCGATTTTTTCAGGACCTGTTAAGCAAAACTTATTCACACTTAATATTTTTATTTACATTTTAATATTGGTAGGATTTTTTGCAATTACAATATTAATGAAAAAATTATCCACAAAATAAATCGGCCGCCAAGTTTGAAATCAGATTGATTTTAAATTGGGCGGTTTGTTTCTTATGTAAAATAATTTAATGTGCTATAATTATTTTATTGGTTAATTTTAAAAGAAAGGATACAAATATGAAAAGAAATCTTAATCTGATAAAAAGAGTTATGCCTTATTTTAAAAAATACAAATTCATTTTGATGTTTGATTTGTTCTGCGCGGCACTTACGACACTTACGGATATGGTGTTGCCGATGATTTTGAGAAGACTAACAAATGCAGGGCTTGGAACATACACTTTGACACGAGAAATGATTTTCAGAATGGCGGCTTTGCTTTTAGTAATCAAAATAATTGATTTGTTAGCTGGATATTATATGACAAAAACTGGTCACATAATGGGAGCAAAGATTGAAACGGACATGAGATACGATGTGTTCCAACATTTGCAAAAACTTTCCGATTCGTATTTTAACGAAACAAAAGTCGGACAAATTATGGCTAGAATCACATCGGATTTGTTCGATATAACAGAATTTTCGCATCACTGTCCAGAAGAATATTTCATTGGACTTATCAAAATAATAGTTTCATTTGTAATTTTAGTTAGATTGAACGCGTTGTTGACGGTGATTTTGTTCTTATCAATTCCACTTATGATTGTGTTTGCATCCAAATACAACAGAAGAATGAGAAAAGGGTTCAAAGAACAAAAACACCACATTGGAGTGTTGAATGCAGACATCGAAGACAGTTTGCTAGGGGTTAAAGTTGTAAAATCATTCGCGAATGAAGATGTCGAAATCGAAAAATTCCAAAAAGGAAACAAGAAATTCTTGGATATAAAATCAGAAACTTACGCATCTATGGCTGGATTTAACACGATAACAAAGGCGTTTGATGGAATAATGTACATTATCGTGGTTTTATTCGGTGGACTTTTCTTAGTCGAAGGGAAGATGAGTAGCGGGGACATCGTAGCGTTCATCCTATACGTTCAAACGCTACTTACAACAGTGAGAAGAATTGTAGAATTTACGGAACAATTCCAACGTGGAATGACTGGTATTGAAAGATTTACAGAAATCATGGATCAAGATATCGAAATTTTCGACGACGAAGACGCTGTGGATTTGAAAAATGTCAAAGGCAAAATCGAAATCAAAGATGTAAGCTTCAAATACAATAATAACAGCGAAAATGTGTTGAACAATATTTCATTTACGATAAATCCTGGACAAAAAGTTGCATTGGTTGGACCTTCTGGTGGAGGAAAAACGACGTTGTGCAATTTGATTCCAAGGTTTTACGATGTAGAAGACGGAGAAATTTTGGTGGAAGGAATTGACGTTCGCAAAATCAAACTTCAATCACTTCGTTCTAATATCGGAATGGTTCAACAAGATGTGTATTTGTTCAGTGGAACTGTCAGAGAAAATATTTTGTACGGAAAACCAGATGCGACAGAACAAGAAGTAATAGACGCAGCAAAAGCAGCGGGAGCGTACGATTTTATAATGAACTTGGAAAATGGATTTGACACTTATGTTGGAGAACGTGGAGTAATGTTATCAGGTGGTCAAAAACAAAGAATTTCAATCGCGAGAGTTTTCTTGAAAAACCCACCGATTTTGATATTAGACGAAGCGACATCAGCGCTTGATAACAAGAGCGAATTTATCGTGCAAGAATCGTTGGAAAACTTGGCAAAAGGAAGAAGTTCACTTACAATCGCCCACAGACTTACAACAGTTCAAAACGCAGATTTGATTTTGGTGTTGACTGAAGAGGGAATAATCGAACGAGGAACGCACCAAGAATTAATGGAACAAAAAGGATATTATTATAATTTGTACACACAAGGTGGAAGATTATTGGTGTAAATATGAAAGATATCAACTGCAATGCAGTTGGTATTTTTTTGTTTGTAGATAGATTTAATTATTTTAATGATATAATTAAATTAGATATATACAAGGAGACAACAATGGAAATCAACGATAATATTTTATTTGTAAATTCTATAATTGATGATGCAATTAGGAAAAATTCCAGCGATATTCACATCGAACCATTCGAAGAAAATGTCAGGATTAGATTCAGAATCAATGGGAGTTTGGTGGAATACAAAACTGTAGACAAGAGTATGCATTCGAAGATAATTACTAGAATTAAAATAATGAGTGAGCTTGATATCGCAGAAAAGAGACTTCCACAAGACGGAAGAATTACATATACTTACGAAAATTCCAAGATTGATCTTAGAATTAGTATTATCAACACAATTCATGGGCAAAAATGCGTTATCAGAATTTTGAATCCAGAATCTTTTAAAATCGGTATTCAAAATCTTGGGATTTCTGAAAATGAACAACGAATGATTGAAGGATTTACGAAATTTGAAAATGGAATGGTGTTGATTTGTGGGCCGACAGGAAGTGGCAAAACTACGACGCTTTACACAATGCTAGAAAGTGAAAACACAATCGACAAAAATATTATCACGATTGAAAATCCAGTTGAGTACAATATTTTTGGAATAAATCAAATTCAAATTAACGAAAAAATCGGGCTGAGATTTGACAATACATTGAAGTTTGTACTTAGACAAGACCCATCCGTAATAATGGTCGGTGAAATCAGAGATTTGGAAACAGCGAAACTTGCAATCAGAGCGTCAATCACAGGACACAAAGTTTATTCAACAATTCATACAGACGACTGCTATCAATCGATTATCAGGCTGATGGATATGGGAATTGAAGATTACATGATAAGAGCATCACTCAAAGTTGTCATCGCGCAAAGATTGGTCAGAAAATTGTGCCCTCATTGTAAGAAAAAAGTCACGCCAACTCCTTCACAAATGGAAGTTTTCAGATCAAACGGATTAAATCCAACTGAAATTTATGAGCCAGGAAGCTGCGATGAATGTAGTTCCGGTTACGACGGAAGAATGGCTGTAATGCAAATATTAAAAATCGACGATGATTTGAGAAATTTAATCAAAAAAGATATGAATTTAAAATCCTTGAAAAACTACAGCGAGGAAAATCACATCGACAGTTTATTCAAAAAAGCGTTAATTCAAGTAGCTAAGGGAAACACTTCATTTGACGAAGCGATGAGGTTGTACAATGAAGATTGACAGTTTATTAAAAGAAGATAGTATATTGAAAAAGGAAATAAACTTCAAAGTTTCGAAGAAAAAACTGTTTTTGTTTTTGAGGCAATTTTCAATTCTTCTGAACGCCAAGATTCCAATCATCGAAATAATTAATTTACTTAAAGAACAAAAAGAATTCAAACAACTTAAACCAAGCTTGGACAAAGTTTCTGAGAATTTGAACAACGGCATGAGTGTGTCGGAAAGTTTCGCAAATGACAAAAACTTCGATATGTTTTTTACCTCAATGATTAAACTCGGAGAAGAAAGTGGAAGGCTAGATAAAGTCGTCTACGATTTGAGTAAATATTACGAGAGAACCTACGATATCAACAAAAAAGTTCAAAACGCGATGATTTATCCGATAATTTTGACCGTCACTGGGATTGTAATGCTGATATTTATGCTCAAAAACGTCATTCCTACATTTGTAGATTTGTTCGAAAGTTCTGACATGGTATTGCCGCTGTCTACAAGAATTTTAATTTCAGTATCCACTGCGATAAATGAAAAAGGATTATTAATTCTAATGATTTTAGTTTTACTAATAGCGGGGATTATCATTGCGTATCGAAGGACGAAATTTGGATATTACCTGGACAAATTCAAAACGACCAAATCAATTTTTGGAAAACAAAGAAAAATCGTAATCTCATCAGAAATTGCGAGAAGTTTGAGCATAACTCACAAAAACTCCATGACGATTTTGGACGGACTTATTATAATTCAAAAATCCATGAAAAACAAATACTACAAACAAGAACTTTCCGATATTTTCAGAGAAATAGAATCTGGAGAATATACGCTTGAAGAAGCATTCAATAAAAGGAAAATCACTCCGCAAGTGTTCAACTCCATGTTAAAAGTTGCAGAAAACACGGGAGAATTGGGAGATATTTTCGAAAAATTGTCTGAATTTTACGACGGGGAAGTAGAATATGCAATCAAATCATTCATAAGCATACTAGAGCCAATGCTCATAATATTCATGGCAATAATCGTTGGATTTATAGTAATTTCCATCACCATTCCGATGTTTGATGTGATAAATTCGTTTAATTAAAAAAATACTGATATAAGAAATATTTAACACTCATGCACGAATATCATAGGATAGTTGTTCGTGCATGAGTTTTTTCAATTTTTCTATTTTAAGTTTTAGCATATTTTGGCATGAAAAAACCCCTCCATCCGTATTCCGGATTTTGGGGTTCAGGTCAATATGCCCTCAATTTTATTCCACGTTTATTATTTTGTCGAAAAGATTTGCATCTTCGTCGATTTTTGTGTCGTTACCTACAACTACTAGGTGGTTTTCTTTCATTGCTTTTTTGATTATTTCAGCAAATTGTTTCAAATCATCCACAGTTGTGTGTAGCATATTTTCAAGATAATTTTCATAATCTTCTATCGTTCTTCCGGACAAATACATGTTGATCGAACGGCTTCCTTTTGTGAATGTAGTCATCGGTGGGTTGAATTGGTTTACAGTTCCTATGATGAATTGTTTCATTTCTTTTTCATCGAAGTTCATGTTTTCAACAAATTTGTCGATTTGATCGTAAATATCGATTGTGTTTTTGATGTTAGGATCTCTGTAGGAATATACGTACAATATTCCATTCAAGCTTACGCTCATTCCAACTCCGTAAGCGCCGCCTTTTGCACGGACTTCGTTGTATAAGAATGAAGTGTTTAGTATATTTGTCAACACGGTTATTTTGGAATTGTATTCAAATCCGTATTTTTTCAAATCAGCTGATTTGACAACGTAATTCACATTTGATGAAGTCTTGTATGCTTCTTTTAATTTGAAGAATTTTGTTGGAGAAGATTTGATGTCGATGTCTTCTGTGTTCATTTTAGCAATCAACAATTTTTGTAATTTGTCGAAGAATTTGTTTGCAGAATCTTTCTCATTGATTATGCTTACAATCATATCGTTTGAATTTACGATTTTTTCGTAGTAATCTTTTAATTTCTTCAACGTGATGTCTGCTTTTTCGTCGAAATCATTCAAAACATCGCACAATTTTTCGTAGTAGCTAATTCCTGAACATTCATCTTCTAACACGCTTTTTTCTGAGAATGATGCCATTGATCTTGTCAATGCGAATTGGTTTCCAGCTTCAAGTATTCTCGTTTTGTATTCTTGTTTTAGGTTTTGAAGGATGTTCTTGAATCTATTTTTGTCTTCGAATTTCACATTGAACAAGTATTCTTCCAAGATTTTGATACATTCGTCTTCTGTTTTTTCTATTGTTTTGAAGCTGAACACAAATTTGGATTTCAAATCTTGGCCGTTTTTTGTATTGTTCAAATGAATTGCAGTGAATATTCCACCTGATGCAAGATATGTTTGAGTGTATAATTTTTTGTAGTCGTAATTTGTAGTGTCGCTAAGTCCAATATAATCGGATAAAAGTGACAAATAGAAGTAATCTTTTTGAGAGAACTTCGACAAATCAAACATAAATGATGCGTAATGAATGTTTGATGTGAACAGACTTGGATTTAAGAATGTGTAGTTGTCGATTTTCTTTTCAATTCTTTCAACATCTTCAAGTTTTGCGTCAATATCGGAAAGTTCCAATGTAGGAATAGTATCTTTTTGTTCTTTTGTGTCTTCTTCTGATTGGAATTGTTCCAATTTCTTGTTTAAGTCTACTAATTCATTCAACTCTTCATCGGACAAACTTTCCTTGTATTGTTTCAACTTTTCCTTGACTTCGTTGTCTTTTTTCAAATTAAGACCAGGCGTTGCCTTCAAAGATAAAATTAATTTGAAATTGTTGTTCAATAATTTCTCTTCGATGAATTTTTCGTAATAATCAGTGTCGATTAATTTTCTGCATTCAGCTAGAGTTTCTGAGAATTGCAATTGGTCGTAGTAGCTATCTGAGTACATAAAACTTAAAGCTGATTTTAAGAAATATATGACTCCTTTTGTGTGGAAACTTCCTGCTTCTTTTAAATCGTATTCTAATTTGTTAAGAGTTGAAGTAAGCTCGTCCTTGTCGATTCCGTTTTTTACGATGTTTTCTAATTCTCTTTTAACCAATGCTTCAAACTTTTCGGTGTTTTTTACATTTGAATTCTCAGCGATAACGCCCATTGTGATTTCTTGACCGTAAGATGATACGTTTTCGACAGATTCACAGATATTTTCTTGTAATAATTTTTCTTTGATTATTGCAGATTCGTTGGAGAACAATACATCACTTAAAATAGTTGATACGAATGCGTCTTTTACATTTGTGATGTGTCCGACATTTGCAGCATATACCAATACATCTTTTCCGTCAGGATTTTCGTCTTTTGATATGTTGTATTCGACTTCGACTTTTTTAGTTTCTTCAAATGGTTTTTGGTAAGGAATGTCTGAGTCGATTTTTTTGTAATCATATTCTTCCAAATATTCTGACAGATGATCTAATTCTTCTTCGATATTTCCATTTCCGTAGAAATAAATGAACGAATTTGATGGGTGGTAGTATTTGTCGTGGAATTCCAAGAATTTTTCGTAAGTTAAATCTGGAATGTTGTAAGGATTACCACCAGATGAATGCGCGTAAGTTGTGTCTGGGTACAAATATTTGAACAATTCATCGAAAATAATCGTATAAATTGAACTGTAAGCGCCTTTCATTTCGTTGTACACAACACCGTTGTATTTGATATCATCGTCGATATTTTTAATTTCGTAGTGCCATCCTTCTTGATAGAAAATATTTTTCTTTTCGTAAACAATTGGATTGAACACCGCATCCAAATAAACGTCCACGAGATTTTTGAAATCCTTGGCGTTACGACTTGCGACAGGATAGCAAGTTTTATCGGGATAAGTTATCGCATTCAAAAAAGTTTGTAGCGATGATTTTACCAAATCCATAAATGGTTCACGAGTTGTGTATTTTTTGGAGCCGTTTAATACTGAATGCTCCATTATGTGAGCGACACCTGTGCTGTCTTGTGGAATTGTCTTGAATGCGATTGAAAATACTTTGTTTTCGTCGTCGTTAGCGAGCTTCAAAACTTTTGCTTTTGTCTTTTCGTGTTCGAAAAGAAATGCAGTAGAATTGATGTCTGACAATTCTCTTGTATCTATTAATTTAAAATTTTTATAATCTTGCATAAAAATCTCCTTTTTTCTTTTTAATATATTATATCAAATTGCGAAAACTTAACAAAATTATAAATTTATTAAATTTTCGTTTATTTGGGTATAAATAATTGTTCGCTACATTCACAATTATCATTTTTTAGAAGTGTATATGATATAATAAATAACAAATAAGAGGTGAGAATATGAAATTAATATCATGGAATGTTAACGGATACAGAGCCGTGTGGAAAAAAGGATTTAAGGAAGCATTTGATAGTTTGAATGCGGATATTTTTTGTTTGCAAGAAATCAAAATGAAAGAAAATCAAATGACTGACGAAATGGAAATAGAAGGCTATCACAGATATTCTTATTCAGCTAATAAGGCTGGATATTCTGGAACTTTGGTCTACACAAAAACTGAGCCAATAGGTGTAAGTTTTGGAATTGGAATTGATGAACACGACACTGAAGGACGTGTGATTACTTGCGAATACGAAGATTTTTTCTTGGTGAATGTATACACTCCGAACTCCAAACAAAAATTAGAACGCTTGGACTATAGAATGGTGTGGGAAGATGAATTCCACAATTATTTGAATATTTTAAGAGATAGAAAACCTGTAATTGTGTGTGGGGATTTGAATGTCGCTCACAACGAAATTGATTTGAAAAATCCACAATCAAACAGACGTTCAGCAGGATTTACCGATGAAGAAAGAAACAAAATGTCACTTTTGTTAAACGATGGATACATCGACACGTTCAGATATTTTTATCCGGACAAAACAGATGAGTATTCTTATTGGTCTTATTTCGCAAAGGCGAGAGAAAGAAATGCTGGATGGAGAATTGATTATTTCATAGTAAGTGACGATTTGAAGGACAATCTTGTGGATGCGAAAATTCACCAAAGCATAATGGGATCAGACCATTGTCCAGTTGAATTGGAAATAAATTTTTAAGGAGAAGTTATGACTAGAAATAGAATTTGGATAAGTGGAGCAGATGGAAAGATTGGAAAAGTATTACAGAAATATTTGGATCCATTGGAAGATGAAGTCTTAGCAACGGATAAATACATCGTAGACATTGTAAATTCCGATGAAACTTCCATATTTGCCAGAAGAAATAGACCGAATGTAATCATAAATTGTTCTGCACTTACAGACCCTGTCGCTTGTCAAGAAAATCCAGATGAAGCTTTCAGAGTAAATGCTTTGGGAGCTAGAAACATGGCGGTTGCAGCGAACACTGTGGATGCGAAAATAATTCACATGTCTGCTGATGATGTGTTCAGTGGACAATCCAGAAGTGCCTACAGAGAATACGACACTCCACACCCAACGACAATGTATGGAAAAAGCAAATTGATGGGAGAAAATTTCGTAAGAGAATTCAGCGTAAAACATTTTATTTTGAGAACAAGTTGGTTATTCTCTCCAGTAAATCACAGGGTAGAAGATATTATTAAAGAAGCACAACAAACAGGAAAAGTTTTGGTTCCTAAGGCTCAATATTCTTCTCCGACAAGCGCATATCAATTAGCGGAATTTATCGCGAAATTGATGGATACTTACGATTACGGGATTTATCACGCATCATGTGAGGGAGTTGCTAGTAGAAAAGATTTTGCAGAAGAAATTTTGAGGATAAAAGGAATTGATGCAGAAGTTATCGAAGATGAAAACTTGAGAATTGAAGGTCACAGGCCAGATTTTACAGCTTTGGAAAACTTCTTACTGAACACTTCTCAAATTTACAAATTCACAGATTGGCAAACTTCGCTTGAAAAATATATCGAAAAAAATAATTTGTAATTTTAAAACTGAATTTTAAGAAAAGGAAAGATGTTTATGAAACAAAAGAAAAAAATGGGACTGACAACTCAAATATTCATTGGATTATTCCTGGGATTGTTGGTCGGAATAGTTTTTAATCTATTTGTTCCTTCATCATATATAAAAGATACCATTTTAGTTAATGGAGTATTCGATGTATTGGGGCAAGGATTTATTAGATTAATGCAAATGCTTGTTGTTCCATTGGTGTTCTTCTCACTTGTAACTGGCGCGATGAGCATGGGAGATACGAAAAAATTAGGAAAAATTGGAGTCAAAACACTTGTGTTTTATTTGTTTACAACTGCTTTGGCGATAACTTTGGCGCTTTTGTTGGCATCATTTATCAAGCCTGGAGTTGGGATTGATCTTAGCAAGGTAAGTCAAGCTGCACAAACAGATCCAGCGAAGGCAGTTTCAATCAAGGAAACTGTGTTGAATTTAATTCCTACAAATCCAATTCAAGCCATGGCTGAAGGAAATATGTTGCAAATAATTTTCTTCGCGTTGTTAGTTGGAATTATTTTGGCGAATTTGGGAGAAAAAGCACACAACGTTGCAAATATTTGCGAAGAGTTCAACGACATTATGATGGATATGACTATGATTGTTATGAAGTTTGCTCCAATTGGTGTATTTGCACTTATCACTAAGACTTTTGCAACATTGGGATTATCTGCAATATTGTCAATGTTAAAATACATGCTTACAGTAATTCTGGGATTGGGTTTGCAACTTTTCTTAGTTTACATGGTTTTATTGACGATTTTTGCAAAAGTAAATCCATTCAAATTCTTGAAGAAATTCTTCCCAGTGTTGGGATTTGCATTCTCCACATCATCTTCAAATGCAACAGTGCCAATGAATATAAACAAATTGGAAGAACTTGGAGTTAGTAGAAAAATTTCTTCGTTCACAATTCCACTTGGAGCGACAATCAACATGGACGGAACTGCAATCATGCAAGGAGTTGCAGTGGTGTTTGCAGCGAATGCATACGGAATGCAATTGACTCCACAAAATTTCTTGACAGTAATCGCAGCATCGACACTTGCATCAGTCGGCACTGCGGGAATTCCATCTGTAGGATTGATTACACTTTCGATGGTGTTTAATTCAATCGGGCTTCCGATTTCTGCGATTGCAATGATAATGGGGATAGACAGAATTTTGGATATGATTAGAACTGCGATAAATATCACAGGAGATGCTGTATGCACAGTTATCGTCGCAAATGGAGCTGGTGAAGAATATTTTGATAGAAAAAAATTTAATTCGTAAATTATAATAAGATATAAACACTTATAGAATATTTCAATAAGTGTTTATTTTTTTATCTGATATAATTGATTATAAGGAGGGATTATTTTGAAATTAGAAAATAAACATATTAAAAAAATTGTCGTAATTCTCATTGTGGTTCTTGCGTTTGTATTCATAAAACCACTCAGAGAAGGCGTAACGAACATGTCAAAAGCTTTTAAAGATCTTGAAAGTGTAAAAGCATACATCAGATCGTTCGGAAAGACTGCGGTTATAATTTCATTCTTGATGATGATTCTTCAATCAATTGCAGCGCCAATTCCAGCTTTCTTCATTACATTTTCTAATGCAGCTATTTGGGGATGGGTTAGAGGAAGTATATTGTCATGGACATCTGCAATGGCAGGAGCAGCGCTTTGTTTTGGAATTGCGAGATTTTTGGGAAGAGATATCGCAGAAAAATTTGCAACAAAAGGAGCTTTGAAGGAAGTAGAAGGATTCTTCGACAGATATGGGAAGAACGCAATTTTGGTCGCAAGACTTTTGCCATTCGTACCATTCGATCCGATAAGCTATGCGGCAGGATTGACTCCAATGGGATTTTGGGAATTTTTCATCGCGACAGGAATAGGACAACTTCCTGCTACTTTGATTTATTCTTACGCAGCAAGTAAATCGACAAATCCATCTACTTGGGTAAAAGGACTTATAATTTTATTCGGAGTGTTTGCGCTTGGAATGTTGATGAAGAGAATTTATAACGATAAACAAGCAAAGAAAAATATATAAAATAGTATTATCGCTAAGAATAAGGGGTTAAGATGTCAAAAGCAAAAATTGAATATTATAGTAAAAAAATAAATTCAGCTATACTAGCAGAGGCAATTCTACCAAATCTAAAGAGAAAGATAGTAGCTGTTAAATTTCTAAAAAATAAGAATGATTATGATCGATACAAAGCAGTAGAATTGAGAAAGCCAATTAACTATTGTCAAATGATAAAAGCTGCAAGTTCTGGTAATATAGTAAAAGCTACAGAGAAAGATTTTTTATGTAAAAGTGGTGCACTAGCTTTGGGATTGTTGGATGTAGATGAAAAGAATTCAAATGGAGAAAATTGGGCTAGACTAGGATTACATGAGAGTAGTAAAATTAGTTCAGAGGTAAGAAAAAATTCAGGGTTTTTGGCTGAAAAAAATTATGCAGTATTGATAGGTTCTGCATCAAGTTTTCCAGATAATCCAGATGTATATATTATTATTTTAGAACCTTATAGCGCAATGCGTGTAGTTCAGGGATATACTTATCATTATGGAAGAAATAACAATATTAGTCTTGTAGGGAACATGGCAATTTGTCAAGAATCTACCGCTAATCAAATGCTTAACAAAGATATAAATATTTCTATGCTGTGCGTAGGTACTAGACACAAGGCTGGTTGGAAAGATAATGAAATGTCGATAGGTATTCATCGTGATAAGTTTAACAAAACCATAGATGGAATATTCCAGACAATAAATATAATGGAAGATGACAAAAACAAGAAATTGATAGTTGATAATTTAAAAAAAATAGGTATAGAATATCCGATAAAATATTCATACAACTATTATATGGATGTATAAGATGATAGAGATTAAAAACTTAAAAAAAAGCTATGATGGAGAAAAAAATGTTATTAATGACTTATCTTTAGTCATAGAAGATGAAATAACATTCGGATTGATAGGAAATAGTGGTGCAGGAAAGACAACATTATTAAATTGTTTGACAGGGTTAGAAACATATGATGAAGGTTCAATATTAATTGATGGTATAGACATTACAGGTCTTGAACAAGAAAAATCGAGAGAATTTAGGGGGAAAGTTGGTGTCGTTTTTCAAGATTTTTGCCTATTAAATAGGAAAAATGTGTTTGAAAATATAGCCTTACCAATGAGGTGTTGGAATTATTCAGAAGAAGATATAAAAAAAAGAGTTGAATTAATGGCGAAACTTGTTGGAATTGAAGATAAATTATTATTTCGACCAAAGGAATTAAGTGGAGGTCAAAAACAAAGGGTAGCCATAGCAAGAGCTTTAGTATTACAACCAAAATATTTATTATGTGATGAAGCAACGTCATCCCTAGATCCAAAAACAACCAACTCTATTTTAAAGCTGTTAAAAAAGATACAACAAGAAATGAAAGTAACTATTATCATCGTTACTCATGAAATGGATGTATTGGAAAAAGCTTGTAATAAGATAGGGCTATTAAAAGATGGAAAAATTATTAAAACAGGATATACAAGGGATCTATTGTTAAGTGGAGATAAAGATATTAACACATTCATATATGATAAAACTAAAACCAATGAAAATGAAACAGAAATAATTATAAAAGTTCCATATTCAAATAATGAATTACTGTTAATAAATGATAAATTATCTGGTTTTGATGTTCCTTTTAAACTTGAGAATATAAAAAAGATCGAATTAGATAACGAGAATATTATTTTAATAAAAATTATCGTATCAAATGAAAGAATAAAGGAAGCAGTAACTGCTTTAAATAATGAAAAACTTAATTATGAAATAGAGGGATATTAATATGATTTATACTTTAAGTTTTTTGGGAGATACAGACTTAATAAGATATATGCCGAAAGTTATTATACCAGCAATTATTGAAACTCTAACTATGGTTATTGTTTCAGCGATTTTTTCGATAATTTTTGGAATAATTTTTGGTATTATTTTGTTTATTACGGATATCAATGGATTGAAACCAAATAAAATTATAAATGCAATTCTAGGTAAAATAACTGATATATTAAGAGCTTTTCCTATTATGATATTAATAGTTGCCCTTACGCCGATTACAAGAGCAATTTTAGGTAGTAAAATTGGCATTGTACCGGCAATTTTTACAATAACCATTGGATGTATACCTTTTGCAACTAGGATGGCAGAAAATGCATTTAGCACAGTAGATAATGGAGTAATTAAAGCTTCAAAAGTTTTCGGAGCAACTGATTTTCAAATTATAACAAAAGTGATATTAGTCGAAGCGCTTCCGAGTTTAATACAAAATTACACAATAATGATAATTAATTTATTAAACATGTCAGCTATTGCGGGAGCCGTAGGAGCTGGAGGATTAGGGGCTGTAGCTCTAACTTATGGCTATCAAAGATTTGATTATGCAATTATGTATTTTATAGTTATATTACTTATTTTATTAGTTATGGTTATTCAAAAAATAGGAAATATAATGTATAATAAGGTAAAATAGGAGGTAATATGAAAAATAAATTTTTAAAAGTTGTATTATTAGCTACATTAATGATTTTGCTTGTAGCTTGTGGAAAAAAAACACAAAATAATTCAGGAGAAATGAATAAAGAAAAAGTTGTAATAGGAGGTACTGCATTATCTCAAGTATATTATGAACCATTAGCCGAAAAATACAAGGAAATGGGATATAAAACAGAATTCAAGATGTTTGATTCTAATCAAATACCATTAGAAGCATTACAAAACGGAGATATAGATATTTCTATAGCTCAACATAAAAAATATGTTATGAGTTTTAATAAAAATAATAATGCTGATTTGGATTTAGTAAAGCCATATGGTATGTATACAGGAATTGGACTATATTCAGAAAAATATAGTAAAATTGAAGATATTCCAGAAAATGGAAGCATTGCTATTATGAATGATGCGATGAATGAAAATATTGCTTTGAGAATATTAGAAAAATCTGGTTTGATTAAAATTGATCAAAATGCAAAGCTTGCAACTGTAGCGGATATAGTAGAAAATAAAAAGAATTTAAAAATAAAAGAAATTGAACAAGCTCAATTAGTTTCTAGTTTATCGGATGTTGATGCAGCGTGTATTTTCTTTACACATATGTCTAATGCCAAAAAAGACCCATCAAAGTATCTTGCTCGTGATGATGAAATGATAAATTATCCTATGGGACCTTTTGTAAAGAAAGAGAATGTCAATGCAAAATGGGCAGTGGACTTTGCAAAATGTTATAGAGATAAAGATGTACAAGAAAAAATAAAGCAATTATTCCCAGGAGTATTTGAATTTTATACTGATGATAGTCAAGTTAGTGAATAAGAAAAATGTGAACTAAGAAAACTTAGTTCACATTTTTATTTTATAATTCTTTTATTTGTTCGACTAATTTGTCGAATTGCATTGCATGAGATGCTTTTACTAAAATCAATGTGTTGTCCACTATTAATTCTTGTAATTTTTCTAGCAATTCTTCTTTTGTTTCAAAGTAGAATACTTTGTCTTCTGCGAAGTTTGTGCGCGCTCCTTTGATTATGTTTTCTGCTAATGGACCAGTTGCCAATACGTAGTCGATTTTTTCTGGATTGATTGATTTTCCGATATTTTTGTGAAGAGTTATTTCGTTATCTCCAAGTTCTAGCATATCACCTAATACGGCGATTTTTCTGGAGTATCCGTGCAATCCGTAAGCTGTTTCTAAGCAACTTGTAAGTGATTGTGGGTTTGATTTGTAGCTGTCGTTTAAAATATGGAATTTATCTAGTAGAATAAGTTCGTTTCTCATTCCAGTTAATTCGATTTTTTTCAGTCCTTTTGCTACATCTGAATAATCTAATCCCATAAGTTCTGCTACGATTATTGACATTGTAGCGTTGTACATTTGATGGTGTCCCAACAATTCTATGTTGAATACGTGATCGTTGATTGAAAAAGTCGATCCTGTTTCATCAGCTTTGATCATTTCCATTCTATAATCGCTGTCAGGTTTTATTCCAAAACTTATAGTTTTTTCTGGTAATTTGTATTCTTGTTTTACTTCTCTGAGTACTGGATCGTCGTTATTTAAAATAAATATTCCGTCTTCTTTTAATCCTTCAAGGATTTCGAATTTCGCTCTGGCAATATTTTCTTTTGTTTTCAAATTCAATAGGTGACTGTCGCCGATGTTTGTAATCATTGCAATGTCAGGATGAGCGATGTTTGTCAATTGACTGATTTCTCCAAAGTTTTCAGTTCCCATTTCAAGAACAGCAACTTCAGTGTCATCGTCTATGTCAAATATAGTTTTGGATAATCCAATTTCATTGTTGTAATTTTTTTGTGTTTTAACGACTTTGTATTTTTCTTTTAATAAAGAACTCATGATATCTTTTGTAGTTGTTTTTCCGTTGGAACCAGTGATGGCGATTACTTTGCAATCCAAACTGCTGATGTAACCTCTAGCCAAATCCATCATAAATTCTTTAGTATTGTCTACTTCGATTACAGGATAATCGTTGATATTTCTGTAATCTCTGTTAACTACACAGCAAGATGCGCCCTTTTCGAAAGCCATCTCTATGTAATTTTGTCCATCGAAATTATCTCCTCTAAGAGCGATGAACATGTTGTCTTTTTCGATTGTTCTTGTATCTGTGGAGATACCTTTTACCATTATATCGTGGTATTTTTCGTTTATTATCGTGTTAGTTAGTTCTGTTATTGTTTTTAAATTTCTTGTTAACATTATTACCTCTCTAACTTATATGCTTTATTTTTTTCGTATTCTTCAATTGCCAAATCAATTAAGTTGTCGAATACTTCTGAAACACTCATATCGTTAGTGCATTTCCATAAAACTGGAAACATTGAATGTGGTGTAAGACCAGGAACTGTGTTGATTTCATTTACCCAAAGTTCGTTATCTCTAACAAACATATCAACTCTTGAAAATCCTGACAAACTCATTATCTTATACACTTTTTCAGCCAAACGTCTTGCTTTTAATTCCAATTGTTCATCCATTGGAAATGGTGTAAGCATTTCTGTCTTTGCGTCGTTGTATTTTGCATCGTAATCGAAAAACTCTACATCGTGTATTTGGTATACACCCGGACGTGATGCAACAGGATTGTCATTGCCCATAACTGCGATTTGAAGTTCTGGTCCAATGATTTCTTCTTCGACCAAAATTCTTCTGTCGTATAGAAATGCGTTTTGGATTGCTTGTTCCAATTCTTCTTCTGTTTCTGCTCTCATAACACCAACAGATGAGCCAGCGTTACATGGTTTTACATAAACTGCCTTGGATGTTTTGTCGAAAATTTCCTTCAAATTGTATTCATCGTTTTTGCAAAGCACGACGTATTTTGCTTGAGGAATTTTGTTCAATTCGAAAATATCGTTAGTGTATCCTTTGTCCATGCAAAGTGCAGAACCCAACACATTACATCCTACAAATGGCAAATCCAAAACTTTTATGAAACCTTGGATTGTTCCATCTTCGCCGTAACTTCCATGAATTGCAGGAAATATTACAGTGTTTTCAGGATTGATTTTACTGATACAATCGCTGACAGATTCTATTACAGAAAGCTCAGTGTCAAGCACCAATTCGTCGTCGGTTTTTATTTCTTCAGTTATGTTTTCTTTCATAATGAATTTTTTATCGCGGCGAACGAAAATCGCACTTACGTTATATTTTTCTTTTGATAAATTATTTATTAATGTTCTAGCACTTGTGATACTTACTTCATGTTCAGTACTAGGACCGCCATATAATACATATATATTTTTTTGCATAATTTTTGTCCTTTCTTGTGACTCATTAATATATTACTATAACTAAATCATTATATCAATAAAATAGAAAAATGTATCCTTTTTGTTGATTTTAAGAAAAAACAATACAAATTTAATAGGACTATTTCACAAATGTGGTAAAATATAGTTGAGCTAAGAATAGGAGGATTTTATGGAAAAGGAAGAATTTTTGTTGCAATTTGAAAAAAACTTATTTAATTTGTTTGGGAAAGATTTACAAACTTCTACTGAAAAAGAAAAATATATAGCTTTTTCTAAAATAATAATGAGCGAATTGGCAGAAGATTGGAAGAAAACTTCTGACAAACACAAAAATTCACGCAATGCCTACTATTTTAGCGCGGAATTTTTGATAGGAAGATCTTTAGGAAATAATTTGTTGAATATGGGTTTGGACGAAAAATATTCACAAGTTTTAAAAGAATTGGACATCGACATCAATGATTTGGAAATTCAAGAAGAAGATGCAGCTTTGGGTAACGGTGGATTAGGAAGACTTGCAGCGTGTTTCATGGAAAGTGCGGCTAGCTTGGATTATCCGTTGACAGGTTATGGCGTGAGATATCGCCAAGGACTTTTCAAACAATATTTTCACAACGGATTTCAGATGGAAGTCGGAGACAATTGGACATTGGACAAAGATCCTTGGTCAAGACGTGTAGAATCGGAATCCAAAATCATTAGATACAAAAACCAAGTCGTAAAAGCAGTTCCTTATGATATGCCTGTTGTAGGATACAAAAATCACGTTGTAAACACTTTGAGACTGTGGCAGGCAGAATGTGATGACGGATTTGATTTTCAAAAATTCAATAATTTTCAATACGATGATTCCGTAAAAGAAAAAAACAGGGCAGAAGATATTACCCGAGTTTTGTATCCTAATGATATACAAAGACCGGGAAAAGTTTTAAGGCTTAAACAACAGTATTTTTTCTGCAGTGCATCAATTCAAGATATAATTGAAAAATATGAGAAAAACTTCCCAAATGATAAGGATTTTGAAGATTTTGAAAAATACAATACTATTCAGTTAAATGACACTCATCCTGTTATGGCTATTCCAGAAATGATGAGAGTGTTGATGGATGATAAAAAACTTTCTTGGAAACAAGCTTGGAATGTTACAAGCAATGTGTTCAACTACACTAATCACACGATTTTACAAGAAGCTATGGAAAAATGGAGTGTCGATGTTGTAGAAGAAGTGAGTCCTAGAATTATGGATATTATCACCGAAATCGACAGGAGATTTGTCAGCGATTTGGTGGGATTGTATTATTCTGTCGATAGAATAGATAATCTCAGAATTGTGAAAGATAATACTGTTAATATGGCTCATTTGGCGATATTAACAGCCGTAAAGATTAACGGCGTTGCTAAAATCCACACAGAAATTCTGAAAAACGAGACATTAAAATCATGGCACGATTTGTATCCGGATAAATTCGTCAACAAAACAAATGGAATTACTCCAAGACGTTGGCTATTTTATTCAAATCCAGAGCTAACGAATTTTATAACAGAACTTTTGGGAGAAGATTGGAAGACTGATCTTACAAAATTAAAAGAACTTGAAAAATTCCAAGACGATGAGAGTGTTTTGGAAAAATTAATGGAAATCAAACTTCACAACAAAATCAGACTGAAAAAATACATCAAAGAACATGAAAACATCGATGTAGATGAGAACTCTATTTTTGACATACAAGTTAAAAGACTTCACGAATACAAAAGACAATTGTTGAATGCTTTTCACATTTTGAATTTGTATTATAAAATCAAAAACAATGAAATATCCGATATCCCAAAACAAACATATATTTTCGGGGCGAAGGCAGCGCCGGGTTATTTCAGAGCAAAAGCTATTATAAAATTCATAAATGAAGTTAAAAATCTGGTGAACAATGACGATGTTGTGAACAAATACATCAAGGTTGTGTTCTTGGAAAACTTCAACGTATCCATCGGAGAATTGGTGTATCCTGCAGCAGATGTGAGTGAACAGATTTCAACTGCGGGAAAAGAAGCTTCGGGAACTGGTAACATGAAGTTTATGTTAAATGGAGCATTGACTGTGGGAACTTACGACGGCGCGAACATTGAGATTTTCAATCACGCAGGTGAAGACAATAACTTCCCATTTGGAGCGACTGTTGACGTATTAAATTCCATCAGAGACAGTTACAATCCAGTTGAGTATTATTATAAGGATGAAAATATTAAACGCGTTGTGGATACTTTGCTAAGCGATTTGATCAACGATAGTGGATCGTTTATGTTTTTGGACATTTACAACTCACTTGTAAACAGAGATTCGTCATTTAAATTAGACGAATATTTTGTGTTAAAAGATTTCAACGATTATGAACAAATTCACGAAAAGATTTTACAAACTTACGCCGACAAGAAAAAATGGGCTAAGATGAGTTTGATGAACATCGCAAATTTCGGAGAATTTTCATCGGATAGAACTATAAAAGAATATGCAGAAGAGATTTGGAGGATAGTACCAAATGAAAAAATTTAAAAAGAGTGACATTAACTCTAAGATATTTAACAAAGGAGACAAGGTTTTATTTTTCCACGCCGACGGGATTTGCCCATGTATTCCGGCGAAAAATGATTTGGAAGATATCGAAAAATCATTTCAAGGAGAAATAGAATTTTACGAATATTTAGCTAAAAAAGTTAGAGAAATTGACAAGGACGAGATAATTACGCATTACGAAGCGTTGCCACTACCTACGACTTTATTTATAAAAGATGGCAAAATCATCGACAGACTTGTAGGGGATAACTCAAAATCGACATACAGAAATTACGCGAACAAATTATTGGACGAATAAGAGGAGATAGTATTGGCTAATTTATTATTTGAGGATAGAATCAACGAAATATTAGATACTCTTAGGCTTGAGAACAATCTTGAGAACACCAAAATTACTTTTTGTACTTTTGATGAACATCATTTCGATAAACATCAAACCACAGACATCGATGATATCGAATTGAGAGATGACAGGATAAATTGGATATATATCACAGGATTATCAGATACAGATAATTTCATAAAAATGAAAGAAAAATTCAAAATCCATCCTCTTATAATAGAAGACATGTTGGATGTGGAACAAAGGACAAAACTAGAAGCTTATGACGATTATTTGTTCGTGGTAACAGATACTGTGGATTATGATATGTTCAACAGTGTAAAGGAATTGTCGTTTAACCAAGTTTCTTTTGTTTTGAAAGAAAATTTGTTAGTGACTGTAGAGCAAAACAAAACCACATCATTTGACAGAGTTTTGGACAAGTTAGAAAAAATTCCTGTTTTTAGACCGAAAACTACAGATGGACTGTTGCTTTTGTTAATGGATGCATTCATAGACAACTACTATCAAATTTTTGATATTTTGGGAGAATACATAGATGATTTGGAAGACGCTATGATGACTAACAATGATGACGATGTTCTCAGAGAACTTTACACCATGAAGAAAAACCTAATATTTTTGAGGAAGACTTTGTGGCCTTTGCGTTCAGTTATCAATGAAATTTCGAAGTTCAGAGTAAATTTGGTAAGTCACAACACATCTATTTACATGAGAGATTTGTACGATCACATAATCCAAATGCTTGAATTCATAGAAGTGTATCGCGATATGATTAACTCCATGATAGATGCATTTGACACTAATATCTCCAACAGAACTAACGAAGTAATGATGGTATTGACTGTGTGGTCGACGATATTTTTGCCTTTGACATTCTTAACAGGAGTCTATGGAATGAACTTTAAATATATGCCGGAACTTCAAGGGAAATACGGATATATTTTGTTCTGGGTTACTGCTGTTGTGATTACTAGTGTTATGATTTATTATTTTAAAAAGAAAAAATGGATGTAATATAAAGGAGATTTTATGGAAAACAGTACTTTTTTGGCATCTGATTATGAAAAAGAACAAATTGATGCTATTAAAAAAATACTGCGAGTGTATTTTAGTGGAGATATTGAATTTAGCAAGAATTTTTCTGAATTGAAACCAAACATAGACAACCAAAATTTGAAAGAAGTTTTGAATAAACTAGATGAAAATATAAACAGAGATGATTTGATAAGATATGTCAATGATATCAACATAATGGCTTATAATGAGGAAAATAAGCTTTGTTTTATGTATGATGCTAACAGGAAATTTACAAAAGAAAGAAAGATTGCACTTGAGAATTATCCACGAGATAAAAACTATGGTTTTTGTATTGAAAAATGGATAAACAAATGCAATAGCATACTTTCTAATTCATCATCTGATTTGCAAAATGCAATCTATAGCACTATGCTTGATATTTGCTGTGAGGAAATGGGTATACTTGTCGTAAGGATATGTGAAGGTGATTTTGATTGGACTGACAATCACGCAATGGAAAAATTGAACGAAATTGTAAGTAATATAAGGAAGGGAGATTTTTGTTAATGAAAGTTATATTAGCAGTAGATAGAAATTTTGCGATAGGAAAAGATGGAGATATGCTTTTTTCAATTCCTGAAGATATGCAAAGATTTAAGGAGTTAACAACTGGAAATATCGTTATAATGGGAAGAAAAACATTGGAATCTTTGCCAGATTCAAAACCTCTACCAAATAGAACCAACATAATAATTACAAGCAAAGACTTAGACGGTATGCTTTGCGTAAAAAACGAAGAAGAATTGCTACGCACTCTCAAAGAAATCAACCCAGACCGCAAAATGACAGAATATTTGATAGGTGGAGCAAACACGATTGAATCATTTATACATTTAGTTGATGAATTCGTAATCACTTATGTTGACGCAGAATTTGAATACGATGCGAAAATAAGAAACTTATTCGAAGACCAAGATTTCTATGTATCAGAAGAATCAGACATCAAAACTTACGAAGGCTTGGATTATAGATATATGGTTTTTAAAAGAAAATAAAAATGAATTATCTAAGGGATAGTTATATCCCTTTTTTATTGCCCAAATATTAAGATTTGGCAAAGTTATAATTCAGTATATTGTATTGTGATATAATACGGTTACGGAGGTGAGTAAATGCGTTGTCCTAATTGCAATGAAAAAGTGTTAGATACGGTGAATTTCTGTCACAATTGTGGGTTCAATTTGAAAGAATACCGCGAAAGTTTGAATGAACAAAAAGATATAGAAGAACAACCAAAAGATAATCACGCATCTACAGATAAGGATTATTCCTATTCAGATGATGTGATGAATATTTTTAATATAAAAAATCGTGAGAAATCTGCTGAAGAACAAAAGTGCGAAGAAATCATAAATAAAAATAAATCTGAGCACAAACCAAAAAGAATTGAAGATATTTTTCAAGTGATTAACAAAAACAAGTCTCAGTATGGAAAGTTCAATCCAGACAAAGAAGTTGAGAAGAAAATAAATCACGAAGATGAAAAAGAACCCGAAGAAAATTATGAAAACACGATTTTTATTACCAAAGGTTACGACGAAAATCAAGAAAAAATCAAAAGAGATGAGTCGATAAGATTCACATCTGCAAATGAGTTTACTATCCATAAGATTGAAGAAGAAGATGATGATGAAGACGAATTTATGGATACTTTTGAGGTTAAAACTAAACAAGTGTTTGACAAAATCAATTTGTTTTTTACTAAAATATTAAAGAAAATGATGGGTGGAGCACAACCATACAGGTTCTCAATGAGAATTGCTGTTGTAGTATTGTCTGCTTTGCCGCTATTGTTCTTTTACATGAATTCTACAAATCACTGGACATTTACTCAAAAATCAAAGGCAATCGTGGTTATGGTTTGTGTATTAGTATTGGATGTTTTCCAAAAAGTTTTATCATACAGTCTGGGACTTAAACTAGCAGGAACAAAATTATATCAACCTATCGACAAGGATTTGAGATATAATATCTCAGTTTTACTTTCAGTTATAGAATCTTTGATATTTAGCTTATTTGGAGTATTAACAGCAGGAGGACTTGTCGGTTTTAGTTCGTCTGTTTTCACGTTCACATTTTTGGGAGCACACGCTTTTATATATTTAATTTCATTAGTAATATTGATACTATTTGCGACGATTATTTTAGTAGATAGATTTGATTACAAAAATTTGTGGAAAATTTACGGACTTAATGCGGCTGGAATTGTGATAACAAGACTTGTGGTGTTCATGGTCGTTATGACACTTCTTCAAAAAATATTCTTTGGACTTGCTCCTGGATTAATGTAGGTGATTAAATGATTTACACAGTTACTATGAATCCTGCACTTGAATTTGTAAGTGAAGTTACGGATTTTGAATTTGACAAAAACAATATATCGGATTTTGATTTGATGCTTCCAGCTGGAAAAGGAATCAATGTTTCTAGGATTTTAAAACAACTTGGACTTCCAACGGTTGCAACTGGATTTGCTGGAGGATTTACTGGAGAATTTGTCGAAGATTGGCTTAGAAGAGAAGATATCAAATCTGAATTCATCAGAATTGATGACAATACTAGAATCAATATCAAAATCACAGGCGCATCAAAAACTGTGATTGAATCAAAAGGACCGAGTATTTCTCATCAAGAACTTCAGGAATTGTTGTATTATCTATCCAGAGTCAAAGAAGGAGACACTGTGTTTTTGTCCACAGCTTTTCCAAAAAATATAACAGAAACTGTAATTGAAAGAATGATTGCAATCTGTAAAGCTAACAAAGCGGAGTTTGTACTTGATATAGATGAGTATTATTTGGAAAAATTTGCTGATGAAGGATCACTTCTTCAAAACATTAGCGTCAAATGCTTGGAGCATATGTTTAAAACAAAAATAGATTCAGAAACTGATTTGCTTAAATGGAAAGACGAAATATTTGATTTGAATTCTAAATTTGTGATAGTTCCTTTTGTGGATAATAAAGTGTATTTATTCCAAGGAAATTCCGTTTATGCTTTTGAAATAGAACAGATGATTAACCAAAAGAGAGATTTTGTTATTGATTCAATAATCGCTGGATTTATCGCGACATTTATCAGAACTTCAGATCATGAAAAGTCTTTTGAAATGGCAAATGCATGTGCACTTGCTTCTTTGAAGACCAAAGATTTGCCGAAAAAATTCCAAATAGATGATTGCTTAGAAGATATTAATATAGTAAAAATAGACTAAAATAAAAAAACAAGGTGTTGAATTTAATTCATACCTTGTTTTTTTATGTTGTAATAAATTAAGAAATGGAGATTTAATTGAAAATGAAAAAGTTTTCAATATTTATATATATTTTACCATCTCAATATAACGAATGCAAGTTTTTTGTTACATTTTTTAAAATTTAATAAATTTGTAAATAGGCTCATGATTATCATTACTTTACCACAATAAAGGAAATAAGTCAAGTGATTTTTATGCAAAAATTCATTTTATTTTCTTCTGGTAACAAATTTTGAAAATGAATAAAAATAATTTAAATTTATTTTCATAAAAAGCCTAAAATGTTTAATTTACAATATTAAATAGAAATCACAAATTTTATTTTTGTGACTAAAAAGTGTAAATTAATTCGAAAAAGCATGGAAAAACTGTATTTTATACTGAAATTTTAAATTATAAAATAAATAATAATTGACAAATCCATTTTATGTCACTATAATGAGATAAAGTATTATTTATTAATCATACATAAATCATACTAAAAATAAACTGAAAGGAGAATAAGATGTCTGCTAATAAGAAAATATTGGAAGTTAATAATATGCATACAGCTTTTAGAATAAAAGACGATTATTATGACGCCGTAGACGATGTTTCATTTGAATTGTATGAAAATGAAGTATTAGCTATGGTTGGTGAATCTGGTTGTGGCAAATCTACACTTGCTACTACAATTATGGGTTTACATAATATGAACTACACTCAAATTAGCGGTGAAGTTATATATAACGGCGAAAATATTTTGAATTATACAGAAGCTCAATTCAATGAGTTGAGAGGTGGAGAAATTGGTATGATATTCCAAGATCCATTGGCATCGCTTAACCCATTAATGAGAATTGGCGAACAAATTGAAGAAGCTTTGTTGTATCACACTGATTTGGACAAGAAACAACGTCAAGCAAAAGCTGTTGATCTTCTAAAAAAAGTAGGGATTGAAAATGCTGAAGTTATAGCAAGACAATTTCCTCATCAATTATCCGGAGGTATGAGACAAAGAGTAATCATTGCGATTGCTTTGAGTTGTAAACCTCGTGTTTTGATAGCTGATGAGCCAACTACTGCACTTGATGTTACAATTCAAGCACAAATTCTAGATTTAATAAAAGAATTACAAAATCAAATGAATTCAGGAATTATATTGATAACCCATGATTTAGGAGTTGTAGCACAGACCGCTGATAGAGTTTGCGTAATGTATGCAGGTCAGATCGTTGAGATTGCACCTGTGGATGAGTTGTTCAATAACCCACTTCATCCATATACTAGAAGCTTATTAAATTCCATTCCGCAAGCAGATAATGAATCTGATCAGTTACACGTAATAGAAGGTATGGTTCCTTCATTAAAAGATTTGCCAAGAAAAGGATGCAGATTTGCACCTCGTATTCCTTGGATAGACGATTCAGAACATGAAGAAAACCCAGTATTACATGATGTTGGCAATGGACACTTAGTTCGTTGTACATGCTGGAAGAACTTCCATTTTAAAGACGAATAGGAGGAAAATATGGGATTTTTAGAAGTTAAAAATTTGAAAGTTCATTATCCAATTCGTGGTGGATTTTTTAATACAATTCAAGACTATATCAAAGCTGTTGATGGAGTTGATATGGATATTGAACAAGGAAAAACTTATGGATTGATTGGAGAGTCAGGTTCTGGGAAGTCAACTATCGGAAAAGCTATAGTAGGACTTGAAAAGATTACAGATGGACACATTTTGTACGAAGGAAAAGATGTTACAAGTAGATCTTACAGAAAAAAGATAAACTACAATCAAGATGTTCAAATGATTTTCCAAGACTCAATGAGTTCGCTTGATCCTAAAAAAAGAATTTTGGATATAATCGCTGAACCAATCAGAAATTTTGAAAAACTTACACCTAAAGAAGAAAAAGAAAAGGTGTTTAAATTATTAGACATAGTTGGACTTAACGAAAGTGCAATTTACAAATATCCATTTGAATTCTCAGGTGGTCAAAGACAAAGAATTGGTGTTGCAAGAGCTGTTGCATGTAACCCAAGATTGATAGTTGCAGACGAACCAGTTAGTGCACTTGACTTATCAGTTCAAGCGCAAGTATTAAACTACATGAAGTTGATTCAACAAGAGTTTAATCTAAGCTACATTTTCATCTCTCACGATTTGGGGGTTGTAAGACACATGTGTGATTACATTTATATTATGCATAACGGCAAATTTGTAGAAACTGGTAATCGTGATGAGTTATACTCTGATCCTCAACATATTTACACAAAAAGACTTATCGCAGCGATTCCTCAAATCGAACCAAATAGAAGAAAAGAGCTTAGAGATGCTAGACAAGCTATTGAAAAGAAGTTTGATGAACAGAAAAATGTCTACTACGATGAAAATGGATCGGTGTACGATTTGACGAAATACAAAGATTCTCATTATGTAGCAGCTAGAAAGGGGGAAATATAATATGACTAAAACTATAATCAGAAGATTTTTAATAATGATTCCTCAATTGATAGTGTTAAGTTTATTTATATTCTTCGTAGCTCAAAAGATGCCAGGGGATCCTTTTACAGGGAAAATCACACCAAGTACTGGTAACTCAAAGGTTGAAGAAGAACTTAAAATAAAATCTGGATTTTACGATCCATGGTATGTGAAATATAAGAGATGGGTTGGAAATGCACTTCAAGGAGATTTTGGAGATTCTTATACTCAAAAGCTACCAGTGAAAGACGTTATTGGTCAAAGAGCTAAGAATACATTCTTCTTATCATTGTTCTCATTAATAATAATGTATGCAATTGCTATTCCTCTAGGAATAAACGCAGGTAGATACAGTGGGTCGACATTCGATCAGGGGGTTAACTTGTATAACTTCCTGGCACTAGCAACCCCGGGATTCGTATTTTACTTGATAATGCTTTTAATATTCGGATACAAGTTAGGATGGTTTCCAACAAGTGGTATCATAAGTCTTGAAGCATCAGCAAAAGGTGGCATGGCAGCGGTATTAAGTATATGCTACTTCCTGCAATATCCTATGCACTACTTACAACTATTGGAACTATTCAATATTTGAGAAATGAAGTTGTAGATGCAAAAAGTCAAGACTACGTAAGAACTGCAAGAGCAAAAGGGGTTCCTATTAAAAAAGTTTACAGTAAACACATTTTTAGAAACTCACTTTTACCAATAGCTGCATTCTTCGGATTCCAAATCACAGGTTTGTTAGCTGGTTCTATCATGATTGAAACAATTTTCGGATATCAAGGAATGGGTTCATTATTCGTTGACTGTATTAACCAAAGGGACTACTCAGTTATGACAGCTCTTGTAATGATTTATGGTTTCTTAACACTTTGCGGTTCATTATTAAGTGATATTATCATGAGTATAGTGGACCCTAGAATAAGGATAGATTAGGAGGTTTTTATGAAAGAAGTAAAAGTAACAGAAGAAAAGCTTGAAGAATATAAAGACCTTGCAAAAGATAATCCTACTGGATTTAAAGTAATTGTTAATGAATTCAAAAAAGATAAACTAGCTATAGTGTCATTGGTGGTATTAGCAGTTTTGTGGATAGGAATTTTCGTAGGAGCGATGTTACTTGATAAAGAACAAGTAATGAAAGTTGACATACTTAATTCATACGTAAGACCTGGAGAAGCTGGACACATACTAGGAACTGACCAAGGCGGTAGAGATTTATTTGGACAATTAATTATTGGAGCGAGAAACTCAATTGTAATAGGTATCGCCGTTACAATACTTACATCTATAATAGGAATAGTTGTAGGTTTATTGATCGGATATTACGGAGGATGGTTGGACAATATTATAATGAGAATTATAGATTTCATCCAAATTCTTCCAACAATGATGATAATCATAGTTTTCGTAACAATTGTTCCAAAATATTCTATGTTTACATTCGTAATGATATTTACAGTGTTCTACTGGACAGGAATGGCAAGGCTTGTAAGATCAAAAGCTCTTGCTGAAAGTAAAAAAGATTATGTAAATGCATCGAAGACAATGGGAACTAGCGATTTGAAGACGATGTTTACAGGGATTTTGCCAAACATCTCTTCAATATTAATTGTAGATATGACATTGAGTTTCGCAGGAAATATTGGTATTGAAACTGGACTTAGCTTTCTAGGTTTCGGGCTTCCACCATCAGATCCATCACTAGGAACGTTGGTATCATTAGCCAGAAAGCCAGAAGTTATATCAGATAAGTTATATGTATGGCTACCTGCATCATTATTGATATTAGTAATGATGTTGTGTATAAATTATATCGGTCAAGCATTAAGAAGGGCTTCCGATGCAAAACAAAGGAAAGGATAAGGGGGAAAAATAATGAAAAAGAAATTTAAATCATTATTGGCAATCTTTTTAGTATTAGCATTTGTACTTACAGGATGTGGAAAATCTAATAAAGATAGCGGAAAATCATCAGATTCTGGTTCTAAACAAGAATCTAGCACTGGTAAAAAGGCAAACGAAGAAAATAAAGGTAACATAGTCGGAGAACAAATGGGCGGCGGTGTTCTTGTTGAAAATGAAGGCGAAGCAATTAAAGGTGGAACTTTTAAAGTAGGTATTCCTACAGATTCACCTTTTAAAGGTATATTTAATGTTGCATTACAAGACGATAACTTCGACTGGACAATTATCGGACCTACAATGTACGGTTCAGCAAATGCTGGAGAAAGCATGGAATTGAGAGATTCTGGTGCAGAAAAATTCGAATGGGATGAAAAAGCAAAGACTGCTACAATCAAACTTTCAGATGCATTCAAATGGAATGACGGAAAGCCTGTAACAGCAAAAGACATTATCATCAACTATCTAATCATTGGACACAAGGATTATCCTGGTGTACGTTATGATGATGATATGATTAACATCGTTGGTATGGAAGAATATCACGCTGGAAAAACACAAGACATCGCTGGTGTTAAAGAAATTGATGAAAAAACAGTTCAAATTTCATTTAAAGAATGGAAACCTTCAATTAAATGGGGTGCTGGTATTTGGCACGAACCAACAAACTACGAACAAGTTAAAGACATAGCTATAAAAGATATTATATCTTCTGACCCAATCAGAAAAAATCCTAAATCAGCAGGACCTTTCTATATTTCTAATGTAGTACCAGGACAATCAGTTGAATTTAGTGCTAACGAACACTTCTGGGGCGGAAAAGCAAAAATCGATAAGGTAGTAATGGAAGTAGTTCCTACTTCACAAATTTTAGCATCATTAAAATCTGGTAAATACGATTATATCGCAGGTGGAGCACCATCAGATACATTCAAAGAAATATCAGAATTAAAAGGATACAAAGTTGCGAGACAACAAGACATGGCTTACACTTACTTAGGATTTAAATTAGGTAAATGGGACAAAGCTAAAGGCGAAGTTGTTGTAGATCCTAATGCTAAGATGGCAGATGTTAACTTACGTAAAGCAATGGGTTATGCAATTGATAACAACGCAGTGGGTGAAAAATTCTATCTAGGATACAGATCACAAGCTACATCAGTTGTTCTTCCTATATTTAAAGATTACTTTAACACTGAATTAAAAGGATACAATTTTGACCAAGAAAAAGCTAAAAAATTGTTAGATGAAGCTGGATACAAAGATGTTGACAACGATGGAATAAGAGAAGACAAAAACGGTAAACCATTTGTAATTAAATTCGCATCAATGTCAGGTGGAGAAATTGCAGAACCATTGTCAGCATACTATATCCAATGCTGGAAAGAAATTGGATTGAATGTTGAGTTGACAGGCGGAAGATTGATAGAATTCAACGCATTCTACGACAAGCTTAAAAATGATGACCCTGAAGTTGACGTATTCCAAGGAGCTTGGGCTGTAGGTACTAACCCTGACCCATCAGGATTATTCAGTAAGAATGCATCATTCAACTACTACAGATATACTAATCCAGAAATGCAACAAGCATTGGATAAGATAGCTGATGGTAAAACATCTGATGAAGAAAGAGCACAAGCTTACAAAGACTTTGCTAAAGTAATGGAAGACAATGTACCATTGATTCCAACACTTTACAGAGAAGCTTTATCTCCAATCAACAAGAGAGTTAAAAAATTTGATTTCAGATACGTTCAAGATCTTAACAAAGACGACTTCAGATGGAATGAAATCGAACTTACAGCAGAACAACCAATGAAAGAATAATAGTTTTTGAAGTTAGTGGGGTGTAAATTTGCACTCCACTTTTTTCTGTGTAAAATATGTAAAAATACGTAAAATATAACGTTTTCGTTTATTGACTTATTCTAGCTTATTCATTAGAATATTAGAGAGGTGTAATGAATGAAGCAGAAGAATATTATTGCTGTAGTTTTGATAACTGTAGTAATATTTGTTGGAGCTTTTGTAGGATTAAATATTTTTAATTCTTCTAAGGCAGAAAAATTAGATAAATTGGCTCACCAATGTATAGTAGATGGTAATTACCAAAAAGCTGTAGATTATTATAGTGAGTTGTACGATAGAACAAACGATGGATCTTATATAGATAAAAAACGTGAAGCTGTGGAACTTTTGTCCTCTAAAAATAATTACGATTATGGCGTAAATTATTTAAAGGAAATGAAGTATGTCGATGCAGCAAAAAGTTTTTTGAAAGTAAGCAACAAAGACAATGTAAACTATCAAAAAGCGCAACAAAGATTGCAAGAAAGCACACAAGCGGTGATAATTGCAAGTGATTCATTTGCAGAAGATGACAACTTTGATGCAAGTTTGAATATGTTAAACTCATACGCACGTGTAATGCCACACGAAACCATTGTTATAGACAAAATAAAAGAAGTTGAAAAAGCTAAAAATCAATACAATGAGAAAAAACAAGAAGAAGAAAAACAACGTGCATTGTCTGAGAAAAAGGAAAAAGAAGCCAGAGAAAAAGCTGAAAAACTAGCCAGTGAATCAGCTGAAGAATTAAAGAAAGAAAAAGAAAGCACAAAACAACCAGATAAACAAGATGAAAGTTATGAAACTGATGATAACAAAAGACTTATCGATTTGTGCATTCGTTTAGTTGGTAAAACTTATTTGGTAACTACAGATAATGCCAAAATCTACGAAGAACCAAGCAATAAATCACAAGTGATTTCTTCAATTCCTATGGGAAGTGAAGTGTACATTTATGAAGCAAAACCAGATTCAGGTCAAAGAGTATGGTGTCATGCGATAATTAAAAGTGCAGATTCACTAAAATCATACGATGCGTGGATATCATCAAATAACTTAGAAATTAACGATTAAGCTCTCAATAATGAGGGCTTTTTGCACATTGCAAACCTTCATACACGAACATCGGACTCAAAAAATTTGTGATTTCTAAATTTCAATCTTCTAAAATCCGTAACTCGCATTCGCTCAAACAGACGGATTTTTGAACGAAGATTTTCAATTTGAAATCAATTAAATTTTTATCGTATGATGTTCTTAGCATTACGGTTTGCAAGATATAATCGAAACTGCTCTCAATAATGAGGGCTTTTTTAGTAGAAAGGGGTGTGTTATGGATTTAAATTTTTTGCATTTTGATTTGGATGCTTTTTTTGCGTCATGTGAAATTTTGGATAATCCAAAACTGAAACACGTCCCAATGGTTGTCGGTGGAAAAAGTCAGAGGGGGATAATTACTACTGCGAACTACGAAGCTAGAAAGTACGGATTGCATTCTGCAATGCCGATATTTCAAGCGAAAAAGATTGTTCCAAATCTAGTTATAGTTACTCCTGATTTTGAAAAATACAGAAGAAATAGCGAGAAAGTTTTCAAGGTTTTGTCGACTTTCTCTAATAAAATTCAAAAGATGAGTATAGATGAAGGTTGCATGGATATTTCACATATTAAAATGGACAGATTAGAACTGGCAAATCTAATCCAAGAAAATGTCAGGATAAAAACAGGATTGTCTATCTCTATTGGAATAAGTTACAACATGAGCCTTGCAAAACTTGCGTCAGATTGGAATAAGCCTCATGGAATCAAAATTATAACGCAAGATGATATTCCAGATATCTTGATGGATTTAAACGTGGGTAAAATTCAAGGAATTGGAAGAAAATCTGAGGAGAAACTAAATAATATCGGAATCAAAAAGGTAAGTGATTTGTACGATTTATCCAGAAATAATTTGAGAGAATTGTTCGGGAAGTTTGGCGAAGTGATTTACGATAGAATTCGTGGAATTGATGAAAGACAGTTGGATTTGTCGAGAATTAGAAAATCCATCGGGGTGGAGTACACTTTTGAACGTGATTTGAAAAATTACAATGAGTTATTGAAAAAGGCAAGTGAGTTTAGCGAAGAATTAGCAGATGATCTTCATAAGAAAAACATTAAAGCGAAGACCATTAGGATTAAAATAAAACTCAGTGATTTTTCGGTGATTACAAAATCGATGACTCTTGATGAGTACATTAGTGATGTCAAAGATATTTACAGGATTGTGAAGTATCTTGTGGTTAACACTAAAATTGAAAAGCCTGTCAGACTTTTTGGGATTACTGCTGCAAACCTTAGCGACACGACTTTTGAGCAGTTAAAATTTTTATAGTAAAAAACTTTGCATAATACCTTGCAATATGTACTACTGTGTATTATAATGTAATCAGGAGGTAAGATATGAACACACAATTAAAAAAAGGGATTTTAGAATTATGTGTCTTATCGGTTATATCTAAACAAGACAGCTACGGATACGAAATTATAGATCAGATAAAAGATAAGATACCAATGAGCGAAGGAACAATTTATCCTATGCTTAGAAGATTGAAAAACGACAAATACTTGGAAGATTACACTGAGCAATCAGAGTCAGGTCCATCTAGAAAATACTACAAGATAACAGACGAAGGGAAAACTTATTTGCACTCACAACTTGAAGATTATAAAAAATTAGTTGAGAGTGTTAAGGCCTTGTTAGAGGAGGGTTTTTAAATGAATAAAGAACAATTTATGGAACTTTTAGATTATTATTTCAGAAATGTCGACGAAACAACTTACAGAGAAATCAAGAATGATTACGAAGAACATTTTAGAATCGGCGTTGAAAACGGAAAAACTGAAGAAGAGATTTCAACTGAATTAGGTAATCCAAGAGAAATATTCAACGAATGTAAAGAAGCTGGAATCATCAGAGAAAACAACTTATTCGGTATGTTTAACTTGGATAGCATTGGTGATTTCTTTAATTCCAAAATTTTTGACCAATCTAAAGACAAAGACTATGATTTATCACAACAAACATTGGAATTCGACAATGATTTCCACAGAATTGAAGTTAAATCAAATGCGGACATAGATGTGTCAACTCACGAATTGGATAAAATAATCGTAACTTACACTACAACTGATGAAACACAAA
The DNA here is from genome assembly GCF_000159695.1 of Finegoldia magna ATCC 53516. Lineage (NCBI taxonomy): Bacteria > Bacillati > Bacillota > Tissierellia > Tissierellales > Peptoniphilaceae > Finegoldia > Finegoldia magna. The sequence goes on along the minus strand of NZ_CM000955.1, from coordinate 882,842 downwards.
AGTTAGATGTAGATTATATGAATCACGTGTTGAAGCTTGGCAAAGTTAAAATGGAAAAATTCTTCCAAAAAAGTTTCATCAAATCAATTTCTATCAAAATTCCACAAGACAGTGATTTGGGATTAAACATCGCCACAGCAAGTGGAGATGTAAATGTAGATGTTATTAGTAATGATGTTACTTGCAACACTTCAAGTGGTGATGTAAATATCACTACACAATCGAACAATGTAAATGTCAACACTGCAAGTGGAGATGTTCAAGTTTCCAAATGCAAAAAAGAAATTTACGTTAATACTGTAAGCGGTGATGTGAAGGTGAATTCTGAAAATCCAGAAATAACAGTGAACACCGTAAGTGGCGATATCGAAATCGATGTGAACGAAAACAAAGATTTGAATGTGAGAGGGGTATCTAGCGATATTAATATCCATATCAAAGAAAAGAAAGGTTCTATAGAACTTAGAACTGTTAGCGGAGAAATTCAAATCGATAGTTACTACAAAGATAGTTCGAAAAAAATCAGTAAATCTCACGACCAATCATTCTCAAATGATGAAATCGAAATTAGTGCTGCAACAGTTAGTGGAGATATTACTGTAGATTAGAATCTAAATAGACTGCAATGATTTTTCGTTGCAGTTTTTTTATTGTAAATTTACAGTTAAATATTATTATAACGTAAAAAAAACATTGAAAATATGATAAAATAGAAGGTAATATGGAGGAATAATAATTTTGAAAATAATAGTAACTTGCGCATTCGGTTTGGAGAGCTCGGTCAAAAGACAACTTTTGGATATGGGCTATGAGAATTTGAATGTAAACGACGGAAGAATAATGCTTGAAGGCGATGAAAAAGATATCGCAAAATTAAATATAAATTTGAGATGTGCAGACAGAGTTCTAATCGAATTGGGTAATTTTAAGGCTGTATCATTCGAACAACTTTTTAAGGGCGTTGAAAAAATAAATTGGTTGGATATTTTAGAAGCGGATTCTAATTTTATTGTAGAAGGCAGAAGTTACAAATCAAAATTATTTTCTATTAAAGACTGTCAATCGATTACAGAAAAGGCGATTATTAAATCTCTTCAGAAAGAATACAAGGTGGATTGGTTCTCAAAATCCAAGGGGAGATTTAGGATTGAAGTTAGTCTGGTAAAAGATATTTGTTCGATAACTTTGGATACCTCGGGAGATGGACTTCACAAAAGAGGTTACAGACAGGACTCAGTTCTTGCCCCTATAAGAGAAAACTTAGCAGCAGGAATTATCGATTTGTCATTTGCAAACAGCAACAGACCTCTTGTGGACTTGTTCTGTGGTAGTGGAACTTTTGCGATAGAAGCTGCGAGAAAATTCAGAAATATTGCACCAGGGATTGACAGGAAATTCGATTTTATTAACTTTAATGATAAATTCAACAATGCATACAAACAAGAGCGTACTAAAGCCTTGGAGAGCATTGATTACGATAAAAAGATAGATATTTTCGCTAGTGATGTGGACGGCTCAGCGATTGAAAAAGCGATAGCTAATGCCGAAAATGCTGGGGTCAGGGAGGATATTAGATTCGTGACGAGGGATTTCAGAAATGTTGTGTTAAATGATAATTACTTCGTTCTAATATCTAACCCACCTTATGGAAAAAGGCTTGGCGAAAGACAAGAAGCCGAGAAGATTTATAAGGATTTGGGAATTAAAATGGCGAAATTCAAGACTGCATCACAATATATAATCACAGATTGCGAAGAGTTTGAGAAATTTTATGGCAAAAAAGCATCTAAAAATAGAAAGATGTACAACGGAAATATGAAGTGTTATTTGTATCAATATTTTGGTCCGAGACCTAAATAGGAGGAGATATCCTTGGAGAAGAAATCAAGTGAAGATGTTAGTGATTTCAAAGGATCTGATTACGAAGTTCTAAATTCTATGAAGGATTTAGTTAGAGTAATAGATAAAGATGGGGTAATAATATTTGCCAATACTAGCATGATAAAATCTATGCCTATCAATCCAATAGGAGTGAATTGCTATTTGGATTACAGCGAAGATTTCCCAAAATGTTTGGCAGATAGGAAATACCGTTTGAACAGCACTATCAAAGAAAAAAGAAAAATAAATGGCGTGGATTATTCCATAACTTCTTCTCCAGTTATGGATAAAGATGGAGAAGTGGTAAGTACTGTCGAGGTTTTCAGAGATATTTCAAAAGAGGTCAAAACTCAGATTGATTTGATTAATGCGAACAAGGACATCAAGGATGAAATCAAATTCGCCAAGCACATTCAAAGCAAAACTTTGCCTAGTAAGGGTGAGCATGTCGGTTTGGATTTGGATTACAGCTATATTTCATCTAGGGATTTGTCTGGAGATATCATCGATTGCATAGATATTGACGAAAGATTTGTAGGAATTTACATCGCAGATGTTGTGGGCCATGGGATTGCGGCATCTATTCTGACGATGTTTATCAGACAGACAATGAGGTATTTGGTAAGTAGAATTACAGATTCTAGGCCAAAAAGAGTGCTGAAGGATTTGAATACCACATTTACTGAACTTAATTTGTCGGTAGACAAATATTTTACGATTTTTTATGGGTTATACGATAGAAAACTCAAAATATTTTCATATGCAAATGCTGGCCACAATGGTATTCCATTTTTGATTTCCAATGATAAATTAGAAGAATTAAAGGTTACAGGTCATCCTATCTCTCCAATGTTTGAAGGAGTTGGGTTTGATCAGAGAGATATATTGGTCTCCAGTGGTGATGAATTAATTATGTACACTGATGGGATAACTGAAACTAGAGGATTTGACAACGAATTTTACGGCGAAGAAAGACTAAAAAGAGATTTAATGAAAGTTCCAGATAGAAGAATTGAATACGTGTTAAACGAGGTGGATTCTTTTAGATTTTTGGAACAGGATGACGATATTGTTCTAGTGAGTTTGAAGGTTCTATAGGAGGAAATATGTTCAAGCTAGATTTTTCAAATACGACAAGTCATAATTCTGTGGATACTTTGAGAACAGAATCCGTAAATGCTTTAGAAAAGCTTTTAAATAAATCCTGTGAAGGCAAGGAATTCACAGGATGGATTGATTTGCCTAAAAATTACGACAGAGAAGAATTCGAGAGAATTAAAAAATGTGCTAAGAAGATAAGAGAAACGTCTGATTGTTTAGTTGTCATTGGAATCGGTGGAAGTTATATGGGAGCTAAGGCGATTGATTATGCGATGAGCGATTATTTTGAGAAATCGGGCATCGAAATCATCTACGCTGGTTTCCAATTGTCTTCTACGTATTTGGCTGAACTTTTGGAATATTTGAAAGACAAGGATTTTTGTGTAAATGTTATAAGCAAATCGGGAACTACTACAGAGCCTGCAATCGCTTTTAGATTTATAAAGGAATTAATGGATGAAAAATACACAAAAGAAGAACAAAAGAGCAGAATTTTCGCCACGACTGATAAACAAAAAGGTGCATTGAAAGAATTGTCTGATATCAATGGTTATGAAACTTTTGTAGTGCCAGATGACATCGGTGGAAGATTTTCCGTTCTAACTTCTGTTGGTTTGTTGCCACTTTGCGTAAAAGGATTGGACATCGACAAATTAATGATTGGCGCAGCAAATGCAATGGAAGATTTTACAAAACTTGATTACGAATCAAATTTTGCTTTGCAATACGCTTCATTCAGAAATGATATGTATCGAAATGGAAAAGACATTGAGATACTTATTAATTACGAAATGAGATTGAAATATTTTTCTGAATGGTTCAAGCAATTATTTGCAGAATCGGAAGGAAAAAACAACAAGGGAATATTCCCAATGATGTGTAATTTCACGACGGATTTGCATTCAGTGGGTCAAATGATTCAAGATGGACAAAAAAATGTATTTGAAACTGTGATTTCAGTAGAAAATCCACGCAAAGATTTGTATATAAAATCTGATGCTGATAATTTGGATAATCTGAATTATTTGAGCGGAAAATCAGTGGATTATGTGAATAAGATGGCTATGCAAGGAACACTTAATGCGCATTTGTCGTCAAATGTTGAAAGTGTTGTCGTGAAAATTGATGAGATTAATGAAGAAAATCTAGGATATATGATTTATTTCTTTGAAATGAGTGTAGCAATTTCAGCACTTGTTTTAGGAGTGAATCCTTTTAATCAACCGGGAGTTGAAGAATACAAGAAGCAAATGTTTAAATTATTAGAAAAGCCGGGTTATTAATATGAAAGAGAATTTAGAGAAAATAGTTTTGTACGAGAAAAGCTACGAAATTTCGAAAATTATATTGGTTTTATTGACATCTGTTTTATTTTTGAAATTTGCTAAGGTAGACCACGTTTTTGTTAAATCGTTTTTTATAACTGTGTTTTCATTCGTACCGATAATAGGAGCGGGAGTGTATTTTATTCCAGCAATCATTCTTAATTTATTAGAATCAAATACGCTCTATCTAGCGATGTATGTGTGGTTGTTATTGGCAGTAATATGTATTGACAGAATACTCTACAGTGTTTTTTATGATTTGCCGTTTGATTACAGCCCGATATCTTATGTGATTATGGGAATGATTTTATATTTGATATTTGGGAAATACATATTGTTGGTATTCGCACTTTCAGTGTGTGCAGTTACAGTGTACAACAACTACAACAAGTATAAGAAAACAAAAGTTTTTTACAAAAAAGCAACGTTTAATTTTATTGATTTGAAACAAATTATACAAGAGAAATAGAAATACGGAGGAAATAGTGGAAAAATTATTGATTGCAAGAGGAAACGAGGATATCGAACTTCTTTCAAATAAAGTAAATCAACATGGGCTTATTGTTGGAGCAACAGGAAGCGGAAAAACTGTTACATTGAAAGTTTTGTGTGAATATTTCTCCGATTTGGGAGTGCCAACTATTTTGTCAGACGTTAAGGGAGACTTGTCAAACTTGGCATCTGTAGGTGAAATGAATGATAACTTGAAATCTAGACTAGATGAAATGAATATCACTGATTTTAATTTCAAAAACTATCCTGTAAATTTATGGGATGTTTACGGAGAAACTGGACTTCCATTAAGAGTTTCAGTTTCTGAAATGGGTCCGATTTTGTTATCGCAAATTTTGGATTTGAACGATACACAAGCTGGAATTTTGAATATTGCATTCAGGGTTTCAGATGAGGAAGGACTATTGTTGTTGGACATAAAAGATTTGCGTTCTATGCTTAATCATTTGTCAGACAACAGGGAAGTTTATTCAAAAAAATACGGAAATATCACAACTCAAAGTATCAGTGCAATCATGAGAAAATTATTGTACATCGAAGATATGGGTGCAGATAAATTCTTGGGAGAACCAAGTTTGGATATAAGAGATTTGATGAAGACAGATTCTGATGGACGCGGAATTGTGAATATAATTTCTGCGGCAAAACTTATCAACGACAAAAACTTGTATTCGATGTTTTTGTTGTGGCTGTTATCAGAACTTTTCGAATCACTACCAGAAGTTGGAAACCCAGAAATCCCAAAACTTGTGTTCTTCTTTGACGAAGCACATTTGTTATTCGATAATGCAAACAAGATGATAATGGATAAAATTGAACAAGTTGTAAGACTTATTCGTTCAAAAGGTGTGGGAATATTCTTCATAACACAAAACCCACTAGACATTCCAGATTCGATTTCTTCGCAATTAGGAAATAGAATTGTGCATCAATTGAGAGCTTTCTCTCCAAAAGAATTGAAGGCTGTTCAAAAAGTTTCCGAAACTTTCAGAGCAAATGAAGATATGAATGTTAAAGACGAGATTGTAAACTTGAGAACTGGTGAAGCGTTGATATCATTCTTGGATGAAAAAGGAGCGCCAAGCATTACAAAAAAAGGGCTAGTTCTCCCACCACATTCATCATTTACACCGCTTTCTTCAGGCGATGTAGACTATATTGTGAAAAATTCTGATTTGAATCAAAAATATGCACAATCAATAGACAGGGAATCTGCATATGAAATTTTGCAAAAAAAATTACAAAATCAAATCAAAGAAGAGCCCGAAAAACAAACTAAGAAGTCCACTAAACAAGAAAAATCTCCTATAGAAGATTTTGCAACTAAAAGCATTAACTCAATGTTAGGTAGCTTTACTAGACAAATCGGTCGAGATATTGCTCGTGGGGTATTCGGATCAATCAAAAAGAGTATAAAATTTTAAGAAACCTCCCAGATGACCTGAACCCGTAAACACGGAATAATTTAATAATATTTTAAGCGGAATGTAATCTGTACATGACAGGGGACATTCCGTTTAATTTTGTTTTAATTCTATCCTCATTGTACCATTTAATATATCTTTCGATCTCATTAACTAATTCATCATAGGGTATGTGAAAAGTTTTGTGTATCAGCTCCTCCTGATAGGTTGTGAGCTGATATTTTTTTGATTTTTAAAAAATATACTTTTATTACTAAAATCTGAAAGTTCAGATATTTGTAACCTAATTTTGGCACAATTAAACTAAAAGGTCAAGATTTTTCTAAAAATCTCCCTTTTTGCCTAATTGTATTTCTTAAAAATTTGAAGATTTCTGTCAAGAGCTGGTCGTCAGACCAGGGCTATACCTTTACTCTTGATTGAATGATTCAAATTTTTTATTATCTTTATGGCAAAATTTAGATTCTGCCTTCAAAAAATATTGATAGTTGTGACAATATTTGATCCCATCCTCTTATTCTACTCGTCCATTTACTTGAAGCATCTACCATCGCTAGATACAAGCTTTTTTGTAGGGCGTAGTCACTTGGAAATATTGTTTTGTTTTTTGTTACTTTTCTAAGTTGTCTATTAAAGTTTTCTATGCTATTTGTTGTATATATTAGTTTTCTTATTCCTTCTGGATATTTGAAATATGTTGATAATTCAGCCCAGTTATTTCTCCATGAATTTACACACATTGGGTATTTTTTGCCCCATTTTTCTTCAAATATATCTAGATTACTTAGTGCTAGTTCTTCTGTTGATGCTTTGTATACTGTTTTTAAGTCTTTCATTAGCTCTTTTATATCTCTATATGATACGAATTTTGTTGAATTTCTTATTTGATGAATTATGCATTTTTGAATTTCTGTTTTTGGATATACACTTTCTATTGCTTGGCTAAATCCTGATAAATTATCTGTTGAGACTATTAATATATCTTCTAATCCTCGTTCTTTTAATTGATTTAATACCAATAGCCAGTATTTACTTGATTCATTTTCTCCTACCCACATTCCAAGTATTTCTTTGTATCCTTCTGTATTGTATCCTAGTGCTATATATACTGCTTTTTTTACTACTATGTTATTTTCTCTTACATGATAGTGTATTGCATCTAAAAATACAAATGGATATACTTTTTCTAATGGTCTATTTTGCCATTCTTCAATAGTTGGTAGTATTTTATTTGTTATTTTGCTTACCATGGATTCTGATATTCCAAATCCATAGATTTCTTTTATGTGTGTTGATATGTCTCTTGTTGTCATTCCTTTTGCATACATAGATATTATTTGGTTTTCTATGTTTGATATGTCTTTTTGATATTTTTTCAATGCTTGTGGCTCAAAGGATCCTTCTCTGTCTCGTGGGATGTTTAGGTCTATGTTTCCGTATGATGATTTAACTGTTTTTTTACTTGATCCATTTCTTGTGTTTAATGACAGTGGTTTTTCACCATATTCATAATCTAGATGTTCATCTAACTCTGCTTTTAACATTTGTTCCATTGTGTCTCCTAGAAGATCTTTCAAAGCTTCTTGTAAATCTTGTACTGTTTCTGGTTGATATTCTTCAATTAACATCTTGGATATTTTGTTGAGTCTAGTTTCTGGTCTTTTTCTTGGCATTTTAAAATCCTCCTGATTACTATTATATCAGGAGGATTCTATACACAAACTATTTCACAGTCTCTCATCATAACTTTTAAATTCCACACCATAATACATTTCTTGTTTCAATATTCCAAAGAAGTTCTCCATTGGAGAATTGTCTAGACAATTTCCTTTTCTTGACATGCTTTGTGTAATTTTCAATTTTTCTAACTTATTTGTCCAAGTACTATGTTGATAATGAAATCCTTGGTCTGAGTGTATTATTAGTTTACTTATATCTTTTGTTTTATTTATTGCTTTTTCTAACATTGTATTGGTTAATTTAGTTGTTGGATGATTGCTTAATGTATAGCTAATTATTTCGCTGTTGTATAGGTCTAGTATTGGTGATAGATAGAGTTTTTCTTCTTTGCCTCTCAATCTAAATTCTGTTACATCTGTTAACCATAATTGATTTGGTTTAGTAGCGCTAAATTGTCTTCTTACTACATTATCTGCTACTTTTCCTATTTGTCCTTTGTATGATGAATATTTTCTTGATCTAGTTTTGAATTTAGTACATAGCAAGGATTCTTCTCTCATTATTCTTAATACTCTTTTATGGTTGATATTAAAGCCTTTATTTTTTAATACCATAGTTACTCTTCTGTAGCCATATCTACCTTTTGATTCATCTACTATGGTTTTAATTTCATTTTTAACTTCTTTGTCTTTGTCTGTTGGATTTTCTAATTTTATCTTCCATTCATAGTAGGATGATTTAGGTAACTTAGCTATTTCTATCCATTCACTTACCTTGCTTTTTGGATATTCTTTTTGTAGTTTGAGGATTATCTTTGTCTTTTCCTTGCTTCTGCTTCCTCTTCCAGTAGCAAGGCTTGTAGCTTTTTTTCGTATATTATCTTCATTTTGAGAAGTCTATTTTCTTCTCTTAGTCTTATTAATTCTTCCCTTTCACTTTCGTTTATTGGAGTGTTTAGTTTAGACTTTTTATTTGATTTAGTCATATTTTTTCTAGGCCTTCCTCTGTTATCTTCAAGCCCAGATAGACCACGTTCTTGATAAGCTTTTTCCCATCTGTATACCATAGATACATTTACAAGATTGAAATGCTCTGCAGTCTCTCTAAGCGAAGTATTATTGATTTGCCTATATTGTATTACAGATAGCTTAAATTCACTAGTGTAATTATTGTTTTTTAACTTTTTAGATAAGTTATCAAAGCCTCCTGAATTATATTTATTTATCCAATTTCTCAAAGTTCCATCTGGAATATCATATTTTTTAGCTACCATTTCTCGACCACCCGAATTACCTGATAAGTATTCCTTCACTAGTTTAATTTTAAATTCTTTTGTGTATTTTGGCATACAAAAACCCCTCCATCCGTATTCCGGATTTTGGGGTTCAGCTCAAGATGGGAGGTTTTTAAATGTGCTAAATTTTATTTTATAGTTTTTCAGCGACTAATACTAATGGTCTAGAATTTTCTTTATCGAATTCTGCTTTATTAAATCCTCCGTATATTTTTATATTCTCAAAACCATTTTGTTCTAAAAGTGTTACTAATTCATCAGATGTTATTGGAAATAAATTAACGTCGTTTTCAATGGATTTATCACCTGCTGTCATAACTGTGTTAAATCGTATAAAATCACCATTTCTGAAATATTTTCTTACAAATTCCACTTTTTCGTTTTTGATAGTAGGAAGATTTCCTAAGTAATCATCATCTACTTGTAAAAATGGATGAAAATTAATGATTTGAATTACAAGATTTCCTTTTGTGTCTAACTTGTTGTAGGACTTTTTCAAAAATTCATTTATTTTTTCTGAAGATTCCAAGTGTACCAAAGAATTTCCGATGCAATAAATCAAACCGAAATCATCTCTCAATTTGTCGATATCTAACATATTCATACATTTAGCATCGATTTTATTTTCATTAATCGCTTTGTTCACAAACTTTTCTTCCAAATCAATCCCCATCACATCAAACCCATCATCTTGAAGTCTTTTTGCAATTTTTCCAGTGGCACATGCTACATCCAAGATTTTTCCGTGCGCAAGTTCTTTTAAAAAATTTATTTGTTTATCATTTGGTTGGAAAATATCCTCGTAATTATCTGAAATTGAACCGTAAAAATTACTCATATCATCACCTCTAATGTATTTATACCCAAAAGAATGTTACAATTTTATAAAGTTGTCATAATTTTGTAATAATTTCAAATCCTGTGATATAATTAGATAAATGAGGTGGAAACTTGATACGTAATAATCACGATAGATTTCTAGAAGAAAAAAGAAGACGCGCAGTAAAACGAAGGATTGTGTTTTCTGTATTTCTTCTAGTAATTCTATTTTCAATCATAAAAGTAAAAAACGATAGACAAGAGCATGCAGCTGAACAAAAACAAGCTGAGATAGCTCAAGAGCAAAAAACTTCCGTACAACAAGACTCCAAACCAGAAAAACCAGTGGGAAAAGAGGAAACTGATGAAGAAGTTTTTGAAGAAATCAAAAAAACTGAAAATATTTTTTCAAACACATTTAAGAGAAATGAATTGTTGCACAATTTGGAAGTTTACGCTAAGTACAATCCTAATGCAAAATTAGTGATGAAAAACGCTGATGACATTCATCCATCTCTTTTAAAACTTGCTGGTAATAACTACACTGCGGTTAATTTCGTGGCGAAAACAATTGATTCTACAATAAAAAACGACTATTCATATCCAGAAAACGCAAATAATTCAAATGTGCCATTGTATTTGCAGTGGGACAAGAGATGGGGTTATGAAAAATACGGCTACGGAATTATAGGTTTTACTGGATGTGGCCCTACAAGTTGCGCTATGGCGATGTCGTATTTGAAAAACGATCCTTCAATCACTCCAGCTAAAATAGCTGAAGAAAGTGATCGCAACGGATATTCGTCATCTGAAGGAACAAGCTGGGGATTTTATCCTTATATCGCAAGAAAATACGGATTGAAAGCTGTGCAAATGGATGCGAATTATAATGTTATAAAAGAGAATATAAAAAAAGGAAATCCGATTCTAATTTCTGTAAGACCTGGTGATTTCACACAAACGGGACATGTTATGGTGATTTCGGGAATAGATTCAAATGGCAATATTATAATTAACGATCCGAATAGTTTTACTAATTCGCAAAAATCATGGAAATATGACAGATTACAACCACAAATCAAAGCGATGTGGGTGTTTAGTAATGGAGTATAAATGAAAAAGTACACAAAATACAAAAAAGATCTTGAATATTCTTATACAATGGGACCTTTTCCAACTTATGAACTTATTGAAAATAAGGCTGATATTGTTGAGGAGGTCTTAATTTCTGAGGATTTCAATGACACAGAAAAACTGATAAATATATTGAATGATAAGAAAATTCCTTATACGATTTCAAGTAAACAAATAAACAAAATTTCATTAAAAGATAAGGAATACGTGATTGGAGTTTTCAAAAAGCAAAAATCAAAATTACAAGAAAAAAACCACATAATTTTGGACGGAATAGACAACATGGGAAACTTAGGTACTATTATGAGAAGTATGCTTGGATTTGGATATAAGGATTTGGCTTTGATATCAAATACGTGTGATGTTTACAATCCTAAAGTTGTCCGTGCCAGTATGGGAGCTTTTTTCAAATTAAATATTCAAAGATTTGATAATCTGCAAGATTACAAGAAAAATTTCCCGGAAAATAAGATTTATTCGTTTTTGCTAGATGAAAGTTCAGATGAACTTGGCGATGTAAAGTTCGAACAACCATTTAGCTTGGCGTTTGGAAATGAAGGGGCAGGGCTTCCACAAGAATACTACAATGAAAATAAGATTTTCATCAATCAATCTAAGGATGTGGATTCCTTGAATTTACCGATAGCTTGCTCCATTGCAATGTATCAATCGAGGGTGATTTAATGAAGAGAGTATTTGTATTTGATTTGGACGGAACGTTGATAGATTCTATTGAGATGATAAATAATTGTTTCAATCATACTACTAAAAAATTTGGGCTTAAACCTGTAGAAAAGGAAAAATTTAATTATTTTCTTGGAGATGGACCTAAAATTTTGGTGGAAAGATCTCTTAATTATTTAATAGAGCGCGATAATTTGGATGAAGCAAAAATTCATTCTCAATTTAACGAAATCTACAATAGCTACATCGAATATTACAACGGATACGACGATAAGAAAACACAACTGTATCCACATATAAGAGAAAGCTTGGATAAGTTAAAAGAAATGGGCGCACTTGTTTGCGTATGCACGAACAAGACTCTTCCAGCAGCAGAAAAAATTTTGAATAATTTATTTCCACAAGGTTATTTTGATTATGTATCAGCTTTGGAAGATGAAACCAAGAGAAAACCAAATCCGTATTTGCTAGAAAAAATAGTGGAGGATTTGGATATTAAAAAAGATGAGATTGTATATTTTGGAGACACTGACACAGATATTGAGACGTGCAAGAATGCGAACGTAACAAGTGTCGGTGTTGAATGGGGATTTAGAGAAAGAGAAGAACTTGTAGAATCGGGAGCGGATTTTGTGATTTCCGATCAAAGAAGGATAGTTGATTTTTATGGAGAATTACCAAAAAATATTGGATAAAACAATTGAAAATCTAAACGGAGGAGAAACACTTCTTCTTCACAGTTGTTGTGGACCTTGTTCCAGCTATGTTTTGGAATATTTGTCACAGTATTTTAAGATAACTATTTTGTTTTACAATCCAAACATTTCTCCGCAATCTGAGTTCGACAAGAGAGTTGTGGAGCAGAAAAAAGTAATCGAAAATACAAAAGCAAAGTATCCGATAGACATAATTGTTGACAAATACGATCCCGAAGAATTTTACGAAAGAGTGAAACCGTACAAGGATTTGGGAGAGAAATCACAGCGCTGTTATGAGTGCTACGATTTACGAATCGACAGAACTTTCGACATTGCAGATGATATGGGTTTTGATTTTGTAACGACAACTTTGTCAGTTAGCCCTCACAAAAACAGCCAATGGATCAATGAAATTGGAGAGAAATTAGAACAAACTCACAAAGCGAAATTTTTGCATTCTGATTTCAAAAAGAAAAATGGCTACAAGAGATCAATCGAATTATCGAAGGAATTTGATTTGTATAGACAAGATTACTGCGGGTGCATTTATAGCAAAAAAGAAGCAGAACAACGACATAATAATGATTGATTGAATCGGTGATTATTCGCCGATTTTTTTTGTGAGAAATTTTCAAAATAAAATTGATAATGGTGTTAAGTATTTGTATCGGCTAAAGTTGTTTGATATAATTAAATAAAGGAGATTTTATGAATTTTGAAAAAAATGTAATGGTTAAGAAATATAACGATGGAGTTATAGAAGAAGTAGAAGATGTTATTCTTAGAGAATTTTTGTTGGATATCAATATTAATTCCA